>NZ_RIBZ01000057.1:0-1295 GCF_003721215.1 Streptomyces botrytidirepellens | reverse complement strand
GGCGGCAGCGCCTGCATCAACCGAGCCCGCGCGGACACCAAAGCACACGCGTCCTCAAGCGACAGGACACCCGCCACGTGGGCAGCCGCCACCTCGCCGATCGAATGCCCACCCACGAAGTCCGGCCGCACCCCAAAGGACTCCACGAGCCGGAACAGCGCCACCTCGACGGCGAACAGGGCGGGCTGGGCCGACCCGGTGCTGTTCAGCGCCTCGATGTCCTCGCCCCACATCACCTCGCGCACCGAGTCGTCCAGGTGCGCGAGTACGGCATCCAGCGCCTCGNCGATGTCCTCGCCCCACATCACCTCGCGCACCGAGTCGTCCAGGTGCGCGAGTACGGCATCCAGCGCCTCGGCGAACACCGGGAACCGGCCATACAACTCCCGGCCCATACCCAGCCGCTGCGCACCCTGCCCCGAGAACACCACAGCCAACGGCCCGTCCCCGACAACACCCCGCGCAGCCTCGACCACACCCTCCTCAGAGGCCAGCAACACCGCCCGATGCTCAAACACCGACCGCCCGACAGCCAGCGAGAAACCGATATCCACTGACCCGGCGCTGCCCGCGAGAGACGCGATCTGATCCACCTGCGCGTCCAGCGCGGCCTCGGTCTTCGCCGACACCACCCACGGCACGATCCCGACCCGAGCTACCTCAGCCTCGCCCTCGGCCTCATGGACCCCCACAGGCTCTGAAGGCTGCTCCAGGATCAGATGGGCATTGGTGCCGCTGATCCCGAACGACGACACACCCGCCCGACGCGGACGCCCCGCCTCCGGCCACACAGTGTTGTCCGCCACCAGCTCGACATCCCCGGCCGTCCAGTCCACATGCGACGACGGAGCATCCACGTGCAGGGTGCGCGGCAGCACCCCATGCCGCATCGCCATGACCGTCTTGATCACACCCGCGACACCCGCCGCAGCCTGCGTATGACCAATATTCGACTTCACCGAGCCGAGCAGCAGCGGACGCCCCGAGTCCCGATCCTGCCCATAGGTGGCCAGCAACGCCTGCGCCTCGATCGGATCACCCAAAGTGGTCCCGGTTCCGTGCGCCTCCACCGCGTCGACATCGACCGGGGAGAGCCCGCCGCTGGCCAGCGCCTGCCGGATCACCCGCTGCTGGGACGGACCATTCGGCGCAGTCAACCCATTGGAGGCGCCGTCCTGGTTCACCGCGCTGCCCCGCAGCACCGCCAGCACCGAGTGCCCGTTGCGCTGGGCGTCGGACAGCCGCTCCAGCACCAGCATGCCGACACCCTCACCCCAGCCCACACCATCAGCCGA
>NZ_RIBZ01000064.1:0-32886 GCF_003721215.1 Streptomyces botrytidirepellens | reverse complement strand
GGACGGTCGGACTTCCCGAACCAGATCAACAACGTACTGGTCTTCCCGGGTGTCTTCCGTGGCCTCCTGGACGCCCAGTCCCGCACCGTCGACACCGACATGATGCTCGCCGCCGCGAGCGCGCTGGCGGACGTGGTCACCGAGGACGAGCTCAACCCGAACTACATCATTCCGAGCGTCTTCAACGACACGGTCGCGGGCGCGGTCGCCGGAGCCGTCCGCGGCGCCGCCCGGGCGACGGACCTCGGCTGAACTTCCCCAGAGCACAACCCATTGGAGCTCCACACATGCAAAAAGGACACAGCACGGCGCCCTCCACCGTCTGTTCCGAGTCCGATGCCGGTGGGAAGGCCCCGGCGGCGCGCGCAAAGCGCTGGTGGCGGCTGCCCCTCGGAGTGCAGTCGGCGCTCGCCGTCGGCCTCGGCGCGCTGATCGGGACCTTCGCGCCCTCCGTCGGCGAACAGTTGAAGCTCCTCGGCGACATCTTCCTCAACCTGGTACAGATGGTCGTGCTGCCCTTGGTCTTCCCGCTGATCGTGCTGGGCATCGCCCGCATGGAGTCGGTGAAGAAGGTGGGCCGCGTCGCCGGTAAGGCGGTCCTCTACTTCGAGGTCGTCACCACCGTGATCCTCCTGATCTCGGTGGCGCTTGCCGAACTCACCGGCATCGGCAAGGGCGCCCCCGTCGCCGGCGGCGACACCAAGAGCCTGGAGTCCATGGACCAGGGCGTCGACTTCCACGAGCTGATCCTGCACTCGGTTCCGAAGAACGTCTTCGCCGCGTTCACCGAGGGCAACCTGCTCGCCGCGATCGTCTTCGCGCTCTTCCTGGGCGTCGGGATGGCCGCCATCGGTGAGAAGTCCGCACCCTTCTCCTCGGTCCTGGAGTCCGTCTCGGCGGCCATGTTCAAGGTCGTCGGCTATGTCATCCGCCTCGCCCCCCTGGGCGTCCTCGGTTTCATCAGCTACGACGTGGCGCACTACGGATTCGGCAACCTCAAAAGCCTCCTCGGCTTCATCGCCGTCGTCTATGCGGGCCTGGCCATCGTCCTCGGCGTGGTCTTCCCGGCCATCGCGCTGATCTACCGCATCCGGTACGTGGACCTGCTCAAGCAGATCGGCGGACTCGTCGGGCTCGCCTTCGTCACGCGCAGCTCCGAAGCGGTGCTGGCACCGCTGATGGGCAAGCTCGAAGCCTTCGGCGTCAGCCGCTCGACGTCCTCGTTCGTCGTCCCCCTCGGCTACTCCTTCAACTCCGACGGCTCGGTGCTCTACCAGGCCACCGCCCTGGTGTATCTCGCCCACGCCTACGGCGCGGACACCTCGATACCGTCCCTGCTGCTCATGGTCGGTGTCCTGGTGGTGCTCTCCAAGGGGATGGCGGGCGTCACCTCGGCCTCCATCGTGGTGCTCCTCGCCGCGGGCAAGTCGGTGGGCCTCCCGGCCGAGGGGGTCGCGCTCCTGGTCGGCGTCGACTTCATCGTCGACATGGCGCGTACCGCGGTGAACGTCGTCGGCAACGCGCTGGCCGCCGCCGTCGTGGACCGTTCGGAGAAGAAGCGGGACGTCCACCAGGACGGTCAGGACACGCGGGAGGTCGCCGCGGCCGACGACGAGGCCACGGCACCGGCCGCACCGGCGGAAGTCGGCGCCTCGAAGGGCTCGTCGTAGAACACCGCATCCGGGGTGGGACGGGACCCGCCCCGGATGCTCCGTCGCGTGTGCGTCAACCGGCGCGTGGCGCAGGGGGATTCTCGTCGTGTTGCGGCCAGGAGGTGCCGAGGTCCCGGCGCATGGCCGTCTGCGCGGTCTCAGCCGCCGCGAGGTAGTCGCGAAGGTGTTTCCCGAACGCCGGATCCTCCGTGGTGACGCCGGTGGCCACCAGGTCACGGAGGTCACGAACCTTCCAGAAGACCTGGTTGGTCGGCTCCATCACCTCCCACGGAGCGATCAGCGCGAGCTCATAGCGCAATGGATATAGATTGCTGGACGCGAACGCCTCGTGGGCCGCCCTTCCTGCGTCCTCCGCCGAGCCTCCCTCACGAGCGATCACATGGAGGCGCGTATACACCTCCGAGAGGGCGGCCATGAACGACGCGTACGCCTGCCGACGCGTGTCCTGCCGGAGCGCTTCGCGCTCACGGCGCCAGCGAAGCCGGTCGGCGAGAAGGGTCGCGCCCACGCCGATCCCCGCACCCATCAGCGTGTTCACCGGCCCCAACCAGTCCATGGACCGGACCCTATGGTGATCCGGATCAGCGGTAAAGGCCGCCGATCCGACACGGTGTCATCTCGTCGCGGATGCCGTCGTCGAGGAGTGCTGCGTGTATCAGTCTCATGTGGTGTGTCACGAGTAGGTATACGTCTCGCGATGGGGCATCCACCGGTGGGATCGCGCCAGCGCAGGTGGCTTAAAGTGCCGATCATGTCTCAGCCAAAGATCCTCAAGCGCATTGCTCAGCACCGGCCGGCCACCCGGGTGCCGTCCCGACGAACGAAGAAGACCCTGATCGCAGCCGTCGGCATAGGCATGACCCTCGCTGTGAGCGGGTGCAACGAAGACACCGGCCAGGCCACGGACAAGGGCAGCGACGCGGCGGGGTCGAAGGCACCCTCGGCGGGATCGTCCCAGTCCTCCGGCCCGGCGAGCCCCTCGGGCGACCAGCCGTCGGTCCCGGGATGGCAGACGCAGACCTCGCAGAAGCACCACTTCACCTACGACGTGCCCGGCAAGGCCAAGAAGTGGAAGCGCATCGACGAGGGCACGGCCCTGTCCTACACGGACAAGAACGGCCAGCCGATCGTCGTCATGACCGGAGCCGCCAACTACCGCGAGGGCGGCTGCGGGTCGAGCCCCAACCCGAAGGCCATCGGCGAGGCGGGCAAGGGACAGCTCGCCACCGTCGGCACCACGGGCGGCGGCAAGGACGGCTCCCTCCAGGAGAACGCCCGTAACTGGGCGGGCAACTGGGGCTTCGCCGCGTACGGCGGGGAGGACCACAAGCCCAAGATCGAGGTCACTCCGGCCAAGCCGCTGAAGCAGGGTGGCATCGACGGCTACACCGCGACCGCCAAGGTCACCGTCACCAACCGCCCCAGCTCATGCGTCCCGCCGAAGGCGATCGTGCACAGCATCGCGCAGAAGCTCCCCGACGGGACCATGCACGGCTGGGTGATCTACGCGGACCAAGGTGTTCCGAACGCGCTGACCGCCGCCCAGATCAAGCAGGTCATGAGCACCGTCCGGGCCACGGGCAGCTGACACCACCCGGTCGATGAGGCGGTGACGACCCGCGGACTGCCCCGCACCCCCGCGTGCCTGCCACCGGGCCGGTGCGGGGCCGCGCGGTCCAATCCCCTTCGCCCGCAAGAAAGTTGTGTACTCAAGATCAAAACGCTGCTTTAATTGGGTAATTGATCTTGAGTCCCGGCCCCTCGGAAAGGCGATCGTGATGTCCCCCGCCCGCTACCAGTCCCGCTCCCGCTCCGAGGCCCCGTTCGACGTTTCCAGCGCCGGTGTGCTCCGCGTCGTGTCCGACTCCCGCACTCCGGTGTTCCTCACCGTGCACGCGAGCGGCCGCCGCCGGTACGGCTACTGGCAGCCGTACGACTCCGCCACCAACAGGGGAGGCTGCTACGTCGCCCTCCCCACCCCCGAATGCGACAGGCTGTACTCCGAGGGACGAGCAACTCTCGGTGAGCCCCTGGTGGACCAGGCCAAGACCACGTACCGCGTGTGGCCCGCCCCTTCCCCCGTCGCGCCCGTACGCATCCCGGTGGCACCCGCGCCCGCGGTGGCCGTGGCACCGAGGCTTGCTGCCTGAGCCGGAGCCCTTCCAGAGGACCGGACGCGCCGCACATACCGACATTCCGTCCATGACGCAACGAAATCAACAGTGATTCACTCGAACGAGCTAGCTTGCACATCATCCCCGGGACGGGTCCCGACGATGGGGCGCAGGATATCGGGCGCCGGTGCTGCCACGGGGGCGATGGGTGCGCTGTACGACATCCCACTGCTGCCCGTGCCGACGCAGCACGGTCGAGGCGAGCTGCTGGGAGCGATCGTTGAACGGAACCAGGGATGTCTTCGCGATCCCATTGGAAGACGGGGCCCATCTGGTGTACGCCCCACTGCACGGGGTGGCCTTCGCCGCCACGAGCGGCATGGTGGCGGCCCTCTCCGACGTCCTGACCGGTGGGGAGGGCGGGGACCAGAACGTCGCGGCGTTCGCCCGTGAGACCGGGCTCCTGAGCAGACCCCCCGCGCCGGTCACCCGCCGCCGGGGCACCCCTGTGCCCACCGAGGTCACACTCTTCCTGACCACGGCGTGCAATCTGCGCTGCACCTATTGCTATGCCTCCGCGGGCGACACTCCCGCCACGTACATGACGATGGACGTGGCCAAGCGCGGCATCGACTTCGTCATCGACAACGCCCGGCGCGAGGGGGCCCCGTTCGCCGGGGTGCACTACCACGGAGGCGGCGAGCCGAGCGTCCACTGGGGTCTGATGACCGAGTCGCTGGCGTACGCCCGTGAGCGGGCCGGTGACCTCCCGGTCATCGCGGCCTCCGCGGGGAACGGCGTGTTCACCGACCGCCAGATCGACTGGATGGTCGCCAACCTCAACGGCGGCATGAGCCTGTCCTTCGACGGCCTGCCCGAGGCACACGACAAGCACCGGCCGACCGTACGGGGCACGGGATCGAGCGCGCGCGTCATGCACACCATGCGGCGCTTCACCGACGCGGACTACCCCTACGCGGTGCGGCTGACCGTCACCGCGGAGCAGATACCGCTGCTGCCCGACTCGATCGAGTTCGTGCTGTCGAACTTCACACCGAAGCGTGTCCAGGTGGAACCCGCCTACCAGCTGGGACGGCACGCGGGGGAGCCGGACGCGGAGACCGAGGAGTTCATCGCCGCCTACCGGGAAGCGCAGGGCAGGGCCGCCCGCTTCGGGCATGAGCTGATCTACAGCGCGGCCCGGGTCGGAACGCTGACCAACCACTTCTGCGGGATCACCCAGGACAACTTCTGCCTGAGCCCCGCGGGAAACGTATCGGCCTGCTTCGAGGCGTTCTCCGAGGACAACGAGTTCGCCGACGTGTTCTTCTACGGTTCGCCCGGGCCGGACGGCTACACCTTCGACATGGACCGGCTCGACCGGCTGCGCGATCTGGGCGTCGAACACCGGTCGTTCTGCGACGGGTGCTTCGCCAAGTGGAACTGCGCGGGCGACTGCTACCACAAGTCGCTGGCGACGAACGGCCGAGGCGAGTTCACCGGATCCCAGCGCTGCCACATCACCAGGGAACTGGTGAAGGACCAGCTCCTCACCCGGATCGCCGGGTCGGGCGGCCTCATGTGGCGCGACGACCACGCCGGTGAGTCCTGCGGCGTCCACGGAGGCACGCATGAATGACGTGATGCTGCCCTGGCCGCGGCCGAGGCGCCCAGGGAAGGACAACCAGGCCGACCAGGCCGACCAGCCACCCGAGCAGACACCGGACGCTCCGCGTTACGAGATTCAGCGGGTCGACGACCCGGACAACACGGGGCCCGTCGAGATCCTGCCCATCACCGGACCACCATGGTCGGCGGCATCGGGACGCCGCGGCCTCCTCGGGGCCGGGATCGCGTCGTCCGTCGCGGCGGCCCTGCTGCTCGGCGGATGCGACGACGGGGGCTCGGAGTCTCCCTCCTCGCCGTCCCCCAGCACCTCCCACCCCTCGTCGAGCCCGTCGCCCTCCGACTCCCCGACACCAACGTACGAACCGCCGACGACGTACGAACCACCGACCCCCACGTACGAACCACCGACGACCTACGAACCCACGTACGACCCGCCCACCTACGAGGCACCGGACCCCACCTACGGCGGTGGCGGCGGCACGATCTGCACCTGCAACAAGGTCTGCACCTGCATTCCGGTCTGCCAGGCCCACCGGCTGCTCCACCCCGATCCGGCCGTCCGGCGCATGGCGGAGACCGTGGTCGTGGCGATGGGGCCGCGCGAGCTGCCGTACCTGCGGTGGGCGGCCAACGGCGCGGCCGCCCCGCTGAACACGCGCATCGAAGAGCTCATCGAGCAGGTGCGCGGCGGGCGCCGACTGGTGCGGGACGACTTGCGCGACCCGGGCTGCGAGCGCTACCTCACCTCCGGCGACCCGGTCATCGCCATGATGGCCGCGCAGGTCCTCACCCTGCGCGCGCTGCGGCTGGGCACGGGGCTCAGCGGTGTGACGGCGGACCGCGCGGCGCGGGCCCTGACCGTCGGCCGCGCACTGCACCGCGAACGCGCGCCCGCCTGGACGCCATCCGTCTGAAGCCGGACCCCGGCCCCCTGGAAAGCCCTGCGACGCGCCCGCCACAACTCGCCGACCGGGGGCGGGCGTTGGCAGGGTCGGCGACGATGGCGCCCGCCAGGCTGTGGGTCGCGCTCGCCGCGGGGCGCAGACCGCCGTCGGCCTGGCGGGGCGCATCCCAGTCGGACGTCGACACACTCTGGAACTGCGCGTCCGACAGGGGCGTAGAAACCCGCCGCCTTGTTGGCGAAGGCCACCGACGTGCGGACGGTGTGCTTGACCGCCCCGGCATCGTAGCCGCCGCCGTAGCCGCCCGCCTTGAAACCGCTTCCGTTACCGGCTCCCGTAGTCGTCCCCGGAATGTACCCGTTCCGCCACGCCCAGGAGTCGACTTGACCGATTGACCACGTCGATGCCATGTGCTCATGGCACACGTCCCGGCGCTGCGAGAGGTGATCGGTGCGCGCAAGGCGGTGTACAGCGTTCCGGACGAACACATCACCGCGACCGTGGATGTCAGCCCATGGATGGAACAGAAGGTCGCCGCTGTACTGGCGCATCGCTCCGAGGTGGAGCGGGGCGATCTCCGCAGTGATCGCGGCCATCTCCGCCCCGGACGGGGTCAGCCGGCCGTCTTCACCTTGGTGGCCTTGGCGACCTCGCAGGTTTTCGGCATTGCGGCGGTGTTGCCCTTCCAAGCGGTGGATGCGAGTGCGCTTCTCATCACTCCGACTGGGACGGGCTGGTGGGCGAGGGTGGTGTAGACGGCCTGGTCGGGGTGTGCGGGGTTCAGGAAGCGGACCTTGACGGTGTAGGCGTAGTCCGCCGCGCCCTTGGCGTTGTTGAGCTGGATGACCGCGAACAGTTTGGACGCGTCGCGCAGCTGGCATGACTTGATGCTGACTTCGGCCTTGGACGTGACGGTCTGAGCGGGGCCGGTTCCGTCGGCCGCCTCGCCCGCCGCGGCGGATCGTGACGGCGTGGCTTGCGAACTCGGCGAGCCGCTGCTGGTGCTGTTCTTCCCTTCCTTCCCGCCCTTTCCGGCGGCGGATGGTGCGTCGCTCGACCCGCTGCTGGAGCAGGCCGAGAGGGTGAGCAGGGCGCAGGCCGCGAGCGCGGCGGCGCGTGGAAGGTGGCGCATGGTGGAAAAGGTCCCCCGTCAGGACACAGATTCGCCGGACGGACCGGCCCAGTCCGCTTCACGCTAGCACTTGGCGTAAACCGCGCGGCTTGCGGGATGTGGGGTGCATGCGGTCCGTGGTGCCGCTCTACCGGGAGGCGGCGGCCGAGCGTGGAGTCGTGGTCACCCACACCCCGGGAAGCGTGGGGTTGACGCGTCCGGTAGAGATCCGATGATGACGAGGTGAGGACACAGAACGGCGAGTCGGTTCTGGCGCGGGCCGTACGGATCTTCGAGACGTTCACGCCGGAGGAGTCGGCCCTGACCGTCTCGGAGATCTCCCGTCGTACGGGGCTGCACGTGGCGACCGCGTCGCGGCTGGTGGCCGAGCTGGTCTCGTACGGGTTCCTGACCCGGGACGACGACCGCCGGGTCCGGATCGGCATGCGCATGTGGGAACTGGCCACCCGGGCCTCGCCCACCCTGTCGCTGCGCAACGCGGCCATGCCGTTCATGGAGGGTGTCCACGATGTCGTCGGACATCACGTACAGCTCGGCGTGCTGGACGGCGATGAGGTGCTGTTCCTGGAGCGGTTGACGGCACCGGGCGCGGTCGTCAACTACACCCGCGTCGCGGGCCGCCTTCCGCTGCACGCCTCCTCCAGCGGTCTGGTCCTCCTCGCCCACGGCCCCGCCGACCTGCGGCGGCGGGTGCTCGACGAGCCGCTGCACCGCTACACGCCGAACACTCCGGCCACCGCGGCGCGGCTGCGGGCCGTGCTGGCCGAGGTCCGCAGACAGGGGTACGCGTACTGCCCCGGGTACGTGCACCCGGACGTCCTGGGCATCGCGGCACCGGTGCGTGACGCGCGCGGTGAGGCGGTGGCCGCGCTGGCGGTGATCGTCCCGAACGAGGCCGGGGCCGCGTCCGTCGTGCCGGTGGTGCGGACCGCGGCACGTGGTGTCTCACGGGCGCTGGGGGCGGCGGGCGCCCCGGGGGGCCCACGCGATGCGGGTGGCCTCACCTGACCGCAGTGCTATGGCCATAGGGGTGCCGCAAGTTCGTCTCTCACTGATTGAGAATGCCGTCGCGACGGTTCGCGGCGGCCGTGCATCCTGCCTGCAACCCCAACGACGGGAGGTGGCGACGTGGCCGGAATCAGCGTGGTTGCGGATGCCGAGTCCAGAGTCGGCACGGGACAGTCGACCCCCGGGTACGCGGCAACTCTGGTGGTCGCCGCGAAGGAGCGCGTCGCCCAGGGCGTCGTGTCACTCACCCTCACGCGCCCGGACGGCGGCCGGCTGCCGGACTGGACACCCGGTTCCCATATCGACCTGGTGCTGCCGGAAGGGACGACCCGGCAGTACTCCCTGTGCGGCGACCGATGGGACGCGCACACCTACCGGATCGCCGTCCTGAGGGAACCGGCGGGGCGCGGCGGCTCCGCATATGTGCACGACCGACTGCGTCCGGGGGACCGCGTCGGGGTCGGCGGCCCGCGCAACCACTTCCCCCTCGTGCCGTCGGAGAAGTACCTCTTCATCGCGGGCGGCATCGGCATCACCCCGCTACTGCCCATGGTGCGCCAGGCTCAACTGCTGGGCGCCGACTGGCGGTTGCTGTACGGCGGCCGGACCCGGGCGTCGATGGCCTTTCGCCAGGAGCTGACGGATGCCTACGGCGAGCGGGTACACGTCGTCCCGCAGGACGAGCTCGGGCTGCCGGACCTCGCGGCCCTGCTGGGGAGCCCGCAACCCGACACGAAGGTGTACTGCTGCGGCTCCGCCCCACTCCTCGCCGCCGTCGAAGCGGCCTGCGCCGCCTGGCCGCCGTACGCCCTGCGCGTCGAGCGCTTCACCGCAGCCGCGCGGTCCGGGCCGGTACGGGAGACACCCTTCGAGGTGGAGCTGCGCCGTACGGGACGCACCGTCACCGTCACCCCGGAGGTCTCGGTGCTGGAGGCGGTACGTCGCGCCGGCGCGGACGTGCTGTCCTCGTGCGAGCAGGGAACCTGCGGCACCTGCCTGACGCCGGTGCTGGAAGGGCGGCCCGACCACCGGGACTCCGTCCTCACCGACCAGCAACGGAGGGCGAACGACTGCATGTTCGTGTGCGTGTCCCGGTCCTGCGGCGACCGTCTCGTCCTCGATCTCTGAGATCCCCACGATCTCCGAGATCTCCACCTTCCCCGAGGAGCCGTGATGTCCGAGGCACTGGAGCGTGCCGTCGCGCCGCCCGTCAGTGACGCCGACCCGTTCGCCCACGAGGTCCTGCTGGACCCCGAACCGCTGCACCAGGCTCTGCGCGAGGCCGGTCCGATCGTGTACCTGTCGCGCTACGACGTGCACGCCCTGGCCCGCTACGAGCACGTGCACGCCGCTTTGGCGGACTGGCAGCACTTCGCGTCGGGCTCCGGTGTGGGCCTGGCCAACTTCCGCCATGAGAAGCCGTGGCGCCCGCCGAGCCTGCTCCTGGAGGCCGACCCGCCACGCCACGACGCACCCCGTCGGGTCCTGAGCGAGATCCTCGCACCGCCCGCCCTCCGCCGTCTGCGCACGAGGTGGTCTGCGGTGGCCGACGAACTGGTCGGCCAAGTCCTCCGTGACGCAACGGAGTTCGACGCCTTCGCGGCACTGGCGGAGGCGTTCCCGCTGCGTGCCTTCCCCGACGCCGTGGGCCTCGGCCCCGACGGCCGGGAGAACCTCCTGCCGTACGGAAATATGGCCTTCAACGCGTTCGGCCCGCGCAACGACCTCGTCGCGGCGGACGCTCACCGGGTGGCCGAGCTTTCGGCTTGGGTGAACGCCCAGTGCACCCGGGAGGCGCTGAGCGCGGACGGCTTCGGCGCGCAGATCTGGGCCGCCGCCGACCGCGGCGATCTCAGCTACGAACAGGCGCCGTTGGTGGTGCGGTCCCTGCTCACCGCCGGCATCGACACCACCGTGCACGGCCTGGCGGCCTGCCTGTACGCCTTCGCCACCCACCCCGGCGCATGGCAACGACTGCGGGAGCAGCCGGAGCTGGCGCGGGGCTCCTTCGACGAAGCAGTCCGCTGGCAGTCTCCCGTGCAGACCTTCTTCCGCACTGCCACCACCGACGTCACCATTGCCGGGACGGTCGTCCCCCGGGGCACGAAGATCCTCATGTTCCTCGGTGCGGCCAACCGTGACCCGGGTCGCTGGCACGACCCCGACCGCTTCGACCTCACCCGTGACCCCTCCGGCCACGTCGGCTTCGGCATGGGCCTGCACCAGTGCGTCGGCCAGCACGTCGCCCGTCTGGAGGCCGAGGCGTTGCTGACCGCCCTGGCTCGTCGCGTCCAGCGGATCGAACTCACCGGCGCACCGCTCCGCCACCCCAACAACACCCTGCGCTCCTGGGCATCCCTGCCCGTGCGCGTCCAGACGGTTGCTTGATCAGCCGTCGGTTCATCACCGCCGGCTCGACGGGTCGGTACCCTGCCATGCGGCTCGCAGCAGCCACCGCAGATCATGACGGGCCACAGGGCGCGGGTTGTTCGCCGGGACCACCTCCAGGATCGCTCGTGCGGCATCGTCGATGTCGGCCTCGTCGAACCCGTGGTCGCGCAGTGCTTTCGGCGCATCCACCGCACGCCGCAGCCGCTGGAGGCCCTCCGTGGCCGACGCGGAGCCGAACGCTTCCGCGATCCGGCGCCCGGCCTCCGGGGCGGCGGGTGCGTTGAACGCCAGCACATACGGCAGCACGATCGCGTGCGTCTGGGCATGTGGCAGGTCGTACGCGCCCCCCAGCACATGGCAGATCTTGTGATGCAGTCCCGAGCCCGCCGAGGAGAACGCCACCGCCGACAGGTAGGCCCCGTACAGGACCCGCTCGCGGCCCTCGAGCCCGGTCGGGTCGGTCACCACGGCCGGCAGCCCCGCCGCCAGCGCACGGATGCCCTCTCCCGCCAGCGCCCGGTCCACCGGATCCGTGCGCGGCGCCCACAGGGAGTCCACGCAGTGTGCGAGGGCGTTCAGCCCCGAAGCCACGTTCATGGTCACCGGCAGGGAGAGCGTCAGCGTCGCGTCGTACACGATCGAACGAGGCAGAACCCGCGCGTCCACGCCGGTGGTCTTGTGGGCCCCCTCGGTCAGTCCCCAGACGCTGGTGGCCTCCGACCCCGCGTACGTCGTGGGGTACGGCCACGATGGGGAGCCCACTGGTCAGCGCGATCGCCTTCGCGAGTCCGGTCGTCGAACCCCCGCCGACGCTGACCAGGACGTCCACGTCGTGCGCGGCCGCCACGGCGCGTGCCCGCTCGGCCGAGGCGACCGGTACGTGCATCACCACCTCGTCGTGGCGGGCCACGACCGGCACCTGGGCGGTGACCTTCTCGGCCAGACCCGCCGCGGAGCGCGCCGCGATCACCATCGCCCGGGAGCCGCCCAGCCGCTCCACCTCGGCGCGCACCGCCGCCGAAGCGTCGCCGGGTGCGAAACACACGCGCTGCGCCAGGGTTTCATGCTCGAACCGCACGTGCGCCTTCTCCTTCTGTCCGTGGAGGTCGGAGGTCATGTCCGCTGAAGGGAGAGCACGATGTCGAACCGCACGCGGGACCAGCTCCGCCCCGACAGGTCGCGCCCGTCGGGAGCCGGTGTGCCGGCCGGCTGCCGTCGCCGGGAGGACCTTGGGGTCGTGCGTGGCCCCGAGGAGCCAGATCGCGTGCCTGAGAAGTTCGGGTTCCATCGACGGCATGGCCGCCGCCAGCGGTTTGACGAGGTCAAGGGGCAGGCTGTGGTGGTTGAACGCCTCGCTGACCGCGTTCAGATCTGACACCCTGCTGCCCGCTGCCCGTCAGATGGCGGAGCCGGCGGCCCGCAGCTCCCGCACCAGAGCGCGCACGACGGCGGAGCCGACGAGCTCCGGGGTGGTCACATAGCCGACACGGCGCGTCGGGCGCTCCGGACCGAGATCGGTGATCTCGATCGAGGCCGTTGCTCCGACCAGGGAGAGCGCGGGCATAATCGCCATTCCGTGCCCTCCGCTCACGAGCGAGAGCACTGCTCCGTCGTCCTCGGCCTCGATCGTGGCCCTCGGGATCCAGTCCTGCGCGCCCCACCAGGCGCGGGTGTACGAGCCGCAGTTCTCGACCCAGTCGACCAGCGGCAGCGAGCGCGGAGCCGGGTGTCCGGCCGGATGCACCAGGGAGTAGCTCTCTTCGAAGAGTCCGCTCGCCACCAGTCCCGCCGGCAGCTGCGCTCCGTCCAAGGTGGCAATGGCGAGATCCGACCGCCCGTCGGCCACCTCGCCCGCCGTGCCGCGCCCGAGCTCGCGGACGATCCGCACCTGCGGCTCGATCCCGGGATACCGCGCGCGCAGCCGCTGCAGGACCGGCGGCAGCAGGTGCAGCGCGGTGCTGCGGAAGGCCGCGATCCGCAGCGGGCCCTCCGGCCCCTGCGTCGCCTCGGACCGGGCGGCTTGCCGCGCCTCGGCGACGAGCACGTCCAGCAGCCGCAGGGTACGGCGCGCATGCGCCACAGCCTTCTCCCCCGCCGGAGTGGGTCTCGCACCGGTGCGGCCGCGTTCGAACAGAACGGCGCCGATCTTGCGCTCGCTGCCGCGCACCGAGTGGGAGACCGCGGACTGTGTTAGGCCGAGTGCCTCGGCCCCGGCCGAGAAGCCGCCGGCGTCCGCAACCGCCACCAGGATGCGCAGTTCGTGCGGAGCGAGATCGGTGTCGGTCGTGCGGGCCACAGGGCGCTCACCTCGAGGTATGAGAACTGCTCATGGAACGGGGCGTCACATGAGCCCAACCGCCTGCCCGAGGGCTCCATTCCCGTCCTACGGTCCCGTCATGACCGAGAACGCGATCACCGTCCAGCAGACCGCCCGCCCCCACGGTTTCCCCACCACCAAGGATTTCGCCTTCGTCGAGTCCGCGATTCCCGATCCTGCGGTCGGCACCGCGCTCGTGGAGAACCTCTACTGGTCCGTCGACCCGTACCACCGCGAGATGATGGACGACGTGCCCGGCGGCTTCGCGCTCCACACACCGCTCGAGGGCCGGACCCTCGGGCGCGTCGTCGCCTCGCGGACGCCGGAGCTGCCCGAGGGCGAGATCGTGTTCCACCGGCAGGGCTGGCGCACGCACTCCGTGGTCCGACCCGAGGAGATCCGCAAACTCCCCCGCTTCGACGGGGTCCCCCTGACGGCGTACCTGAGCGTCCTCGGCGGCACCGGACTGACCGCCTACGTGGGCCTCACCCGCATCGCCCGGCTCCGCGAGGGCGACGACCTCTTCGTCTCCGCCGCAGCCGGCGGCGTCGGCACGGCCACTGGCCGGTTCGCCCGGCTGCTGGGCGCCGGCCGACTCGTGGGCAGCGCGGGCTCGGCGGCCAAGGTCGACCACCTGACCCGGGAGGTGGGCTACGACGCGGCGTTCGACTACCAAGACGGCCTCGCCGCTGAACTGCTCGCCAAGGCTGCGCCGGACGGCATCGACGTCTTCGTCGACAACGTCGGCGGTGAACAACTGGCCGCCGCGGTGGGCGCACTGCGCGAGTTCGGGCGCATCGTCCGGATCGGCACCATCAGCCGCTACAACACCCCGGACGCGCCCCCGCCGCACTTCAACTACTCGGACATCGTGGAGAAGAGCCTCCGCATGGAGGGCTTCCTGGTCAGCAACTACCGCGAGCTGCAGGACGAGCTGTACGAGTTCGCGGTCCCCCATCTGCAGAGCGGCCGGCTAGCGCTGGACCAGACGGTGGTGGACGGGTTCGAGCACATCGTGGACGCATTCCTGGGCATGCTGCACGGCAAGAACACCGGAAAGATCATCGTGCGGGACCACGCGTAGGCCTGGTCCGGCCGTCGCGCGCGGCGCGTGCCGCATCACTTCGGCGGCCGCGCACCGAAGCCAGGCATGCCAGGTCAGATCAGAGCGGATTCCCGGACCCTGGTGGCGGGCTCGTTGACGGTCAGCCGGGCCGTATCGGCGTCCAGGCCGGTGCCGCGTAGAAGATCGCCGAGCATCGCTGCGGCGTCCCGTCGGTCCGGTTCGCGGTCGGTCAGGGCTTCGAGTGCAGCGAACATGTCCTTCATGCGACCACCTCGGACCGCTCGACCAGGACGCCGTTCTCAAACTTGGCCCCGGAGCGGACCAGGGCGACGAGGGAGGCCCCGGTAATCGCGCGCCAGCGGGCCTGGGCGGACTCGACCAGCTTGAACACCATCGCCAGGGCGGCTGCCGGGCTGCCGGCCCCGCGGGTGACCTTGGTCCGAAGCTTCACGGTGGAGAAGGTCGACTCGATGGGGTTCGTGGCCTCAGATGGATCCAGTGCTCGGCGGGAAAGTCGTAGCGCCGTCGCCGACCACGAGCATCGGGTCGCGCATCCCGCGCCGTCGGCCGTCACGCAGCAGGTCCGCCCAGGACTCGGCGGACTCGCGCAGGCCCTCGGCGATCGCGATCAGCTCCTTGGCGCCGTCGACGCGGACGCCCATCAGGACCAGGAGGCAGGAGTGCGCCTCGGACAAGCGGATCTTGGGGTGGACGCCATCGGCCCACATGTAGGCATAATCAGAATCGGCCAGGTCACGACGCTGGAAAGCGGCGTGATCGGCGGTCCACTGCTTCGTCAGCCGGGTCACCGTAGCCGGCGACAGCCCGGCCGAGGAGCCCAGGAACTGCTCCATCGCAGGCACGAAGTCGCCCGACGACAGGCCGTGGAGATAGAGCAGCGGCAACACCTCGCTGATCTTCAGGGACTTCCGGCACCACGGCGCGAGTATCTTCGAGGAGAACCGCTGACGTTCGCCCGTCTCCTCGTCGACCCGCTTGTCGTTCACGCGCGGGGCGGCCACCTCGATGGGCCCGGCAGACGTGGTGACCGTCCGCGGCCGGTGGCGGCCATTGCGCACCACCAGCCGGCGGCCGGCCTCGTCACGCTGACCGGCCAGCTCGGCTATGTACTGGTCCACCTCCGCCTCCAGGGCGGCGGCCAGCATCCGCCGAGGCCGTCGCGGACGATCTCGTCGATCAGGGAACCGGCCTCGGTCGTGCCGTCTTCGTTGACTACGCTGAGCACGGGCGTACCTTCCCGACCCGCGTTCACAGCGCGGGCCTACTCGGTGACTTGACGACCACTCACTCGGGAAGGTACGCCCTCGCGCATCCTCCAGAGGAGCTGATCCACAAGTCCTGAGCATTGCTCGTTCGACCAGCAGCTTCTGCTGACGCCGCTCCAGATCCACCAGGCCCTGATGGGCGTCAACATGTACTGGGATCTAGGGGTCTCGTGCACAACGACGTGCGACAAGACCGCGGTGCGCTGGGAGAGCCCGTACGCCGGCACGATCGATGACGGTTTCTGGAATGCGGGGGAGTACGGTCCCAATGCTGCGCAGACCGCGAACTCCACGGTGAAGTGGACCGGTACCGGCAAGGAGCGCATCGATCTGAGCTGGAAGGTCAGGGCGGAGGTCGCGGTCAGTGACATCGGCCCGGTGAGTGCGGACTTCGGGTCCAGCGGGAAGGCGGACAATCGGGAGCTGGCACCGCGCTGCGATAACATCGTGGGCGGCTCCTCTCCCGGCTGTGTGCTGCCGTACTTCAACCCGCAATACACGGTGGACACCAACCTGTATCCGGCGGCCGGTGCCTACTACTGGTGGATGCAGCAGGCCATGGTCCACAACAACGGGGCCGGCGATGAGCCCCTGCACTACCTGGGACCCGACACCACGGTGGTCAACCCCAACACGGGCAAGCCGTGGACGTCGGACAACAGCCGCAACAAGGTGTGCGGGAACTGGACGAAACCGCCGCTGGACGCTTCGGTGGGGCCGTGGACTGCGATGAGTTCGCGATGGCCTCCACCCACGAGAGCGGCGGATTCCCCGGCGGTGTCAACGAGGTCGCCAGCGGCGACGAATGCGCGCAGCTCTTCACCGACAAGGTGAACAGCGGGAATTCCGCCTTCGGACTTCTGGCCGACACGAGGGTGGATGGGGACGGTCCGGCGGCTCAGCCGAAGTGCGGCCGGGCTGCTGTTCCGAGCACGCAGAATCAGCAGGCGTTCAAGAGCTTCCCGGCTCCTGCGTGGCGGCTTTTGGATGGGGACGGGTTCTTCCTGTCCAATCCGGGGTTCGATCACTGCTCGGGCACCGATGCGACGTGTGCGTGGAAGAAGGTCTGACGTAGCGGCCTGAGACACAGGTGAGGGGGGGGCAGTCTGGGCTGCCCCCCTCGTTTGTTTCTGCGTGCACCGTCAGGCTGTCAGGGGGGTCCAGAGGTGTTCGTCGTCAGGGTTGATCATGCTGCCCCAGACGAGGGCGCCTGCGACGAGTCCGGGTTTGTCTGAGGTTGCCAGGTCGGGGGTTTCGAGGGAGTCGGCCATCTCTTCGAGGTAGTCGGTGAGCGATTCGTATTCGGGTTCGGGGTGGTGTTGTGCGTAGCGGGTCCAGCGACACAGTCTTCCGGTTTCGGTGTCCATGTAGAGGCCGGAGGTCTGGTCGTCGGCGGAGAAGGAGAAGACGGGGATCCAGGCTGCGCGCCAGGTGACGGTGTCGTCGGTGTGGAGGCGCTGGTGGCTCATCTCCTGGCTGTACTTCGCGGCAACCGTCTCCAGACGCATCAGGGCGTGGCCTCCCATGAGGAAGGTGGAGTGCCGGGCTGACCGGGTTCCTGCGCAGCGGGCCCATAGGGCTTTGAGGGAGGAGGGTATGCGGACGCCGGTCTGCCTCTGGAGACCGGTGACGGCGTCCGGGGAGGCGCCCGTGAGGAGGAGGCCCTGGGTGTGGGGGGCGTGGTGGGCGATCCAGGTTTCGATGCGGGTCCAGGCGTCTGTTACCTGCCGGGTTTCGATGTCCTGGGTGCTGGGCGGGTGGCCGGTCACCGGGTCTCCTTTGCCGTGGCGGTGGTGGTTGTCTGGGGACAGTACCGGTGTGGGAAAGGCTTCGGCGCCCCGTGAGCGCCATCTGTGAAGGCTGGTTGGGGGAGGCCGGCGCCCGCTCGCTGGAGTCGCCGCCGGGCATGCGGAACGGGCGTCTCATTGTTGCGTCCAGCCCGTGGCCCAAAGCTCCTGTTTCTGGTCGCAGAGCAGCATCGTGGTTTTCCTGGGGGCCTTTCACCGCCGCTTGTGCTGATGAAGGGAACCGTCGGCAAGGGCGCGGGGGTGCGGGGTAACAAAGTGTTTGTCGAGGGCTGGTGGCGTCCTGCGATGCTGGCAACCGCTGCGGGTGGATTCGGGAAGGCGGGAGCCTCTTCCAGCTGTTCTCAGATCGTTTCCGCTCGACTTTGTCATGAAGTTGTCCATCGAGGGCGCGGACCTGCGGTAATGCGGCGATACCTGGAGCTGACCTGCGCAAACGATCTTTCGGCATCTTTCAGCGTGGTGCCGCGTTATGCGGTTGATTCTCCCCAGGCGCTCCCCAGCGGGGGGATACTCCCCAGATTCTCCCCGGGAAATGCCCCGCCAAGGGGCGCCGCAGAGCCGCAAGCCGGCAGTGCCGCGGGCACACTGAGTGACCCGCTATGGGCCGGACGTTTGGCGGGGTCGGCTTCGAGACAGAGGCGTTTCGGTACGTCGGTCGAGGTGCAGATCTCTCGCGGCGAGTTTCTCGATGTTGGGAAGTGGGGCCATCCGACGGGGCGAGGGAAACCCGCCAGGAGGTTCTTCGGCTGGTGGTACCCGTGTTACCCCCTTGCCTCTTGACCAGCCAAAACGGTTGCCGTGGGACCGGATGGCGGTGAGCTGCCCCGCAGATGGCCCGAATCATGAAAACCGATGATGGATCGACGTGGTGACTCGGCTGCGCGGGTCTGGAGCGCACATCTTCGAACCAGACCCTCTCGGGTCGGCGAAGAGGTACCGCACTTCACAGCCGGGCTGATCCAGACGACGGCCCTGGTGCTGCGCCGCGGAAGTTCCGCCGATGAGTTTCCGGCGATTGTGCGGTCTACCCGTCGACGAAGGGAGCGCACCATGCGCAAGATCATCGTTTGCACGTTCCTGACGCTGGACGGCGTCATGCAGGCGCCGGGCGGTCCGGATGAGGACTCTGAGAGCGGCTTCGAGTACGGCGGCTGGCAGAAGCCGGTGGCCGACGACGAGGTCGGCACGGCCATCGCCGGTTGGTACGAGCTCTCCGACGCGATGCTGCTCGGCCGCAAGACGTACGAGATCTTCGCGTCGTACTGGCCGACCGCCGATCCCGACAACCCGTTCACCCATCGGATGAACAGCACGCACAAATACGTGGCGTCTCGGACCCTGACATCCGTCGAGTGGCATAACTCCACGCTGCTGGAGGGCGACATCGTCGATGCCGTACGCAAGCTGAAAGCATCCGACGGCGGCAACATCAACGTCGTGGGCAGTGGCGACCTCGCCCAGACCCTCATGCGGCACGGCCTCGTCGACGAGTACCGGCTGACCATCCATCCGGTGATCATCGGCACCGGCAAGCGGCTGTTCGCCGACGGAGCGATCCCCACTGCGCTGGAGCCGATCAGCGTCTCGACGACGAAGGGCGGCACCATCGTCGCCGTCTACCGGCCAAATGGTAAGCCCAGCTACGACAGCTACTAGGCGGCCTCGTCCGATTATCACCGGGCAGACCACAGGAAGATGCCCGCTACGTGGAGCCCGGCCAGGTAGATGATCGCGGTCTCCTCGTAGCGGGTGGCGATGCCGCGCCACTGCTTCAAGCGGTTGATGCATCGCTCGATGGTGTTGCGCTGCTTGTACGTCTCGCGGTCAAAAGCCGGTGGTCACGCCACCGGCCGCCTCGCTTCAGCGTTCGGTCGGGGAGTAACGGCTCGATCCGCGCCCACTGCGTATCTGTTAACGGCACGCTCCAACCAGCGACGGGCTGATCCAAACGAAACGGCCTCGGGGGCTTTTCGAAGGTATTTTCAAAGGGCTGATCCATGTTCTGGCATGCTGATGGCATGTATGAGAGTCCGGAGGATCTGGAACGGTTACAGCACTTGCTCGACGACTCGTATGCTGCGGCAGGCCCTCATCTGCGTTCAATCATCACTGCGGGGCGCCGACTCGATGCGGCAGGTGTGGTCACCGAGATGGGGGCCATGCGCGTGATGGCGCTGGCCACCACGGACGGCCAGAGGTGAACCCCGGGTGGGCCCCGTCGACGGACTGTTCTATCGGGGGCGTTTCCACTTCGGGTCGGGGGCTGACTCCTTGCGGTTCCGACACATCCGGGCTCGCTCCGCAGTCTCCGCCTCGGTCATTGACGGCGAGCGGCTGCAGATCACGGTGCACGGCAGGGCCCGGGAGGTATTTCCGACAGAGGACGAGGGGCTGGCGTCGTTCCTGATCGAGGTGTACGGACGCGAGGCGTGGGACAGTTGGATGAGCGCGCTGCCTTGGGCTCGGATTGAGCCCGATCGGATGATCACTTTTCGCAACCAGTCCGCGAATGGACGTTAGGGACCGTTGTAAACCTGTTGGTCACAGCCACTCGTTGATGGCTGCGATAAGCACGGTCGCTTCGTAGCGGACGGCGAGCTTGTCGTATCTCGCGGCGACCGCACGGTGGCGCTTGAGGCGATTCCGCACTCCACCGCGTGGCGCTGCTTGTAGTCGTTCTTGTCAAACTTCGGCGGCCGGCCGCCGTGGGAGCCGCGTTTCTTGCGGTTGGCGATCTGATCGCGCTTCTCCGGGATCGTGCAGTGGATACCGTGCTTGCTCAGGTAGGCGCGGTTCGCGCGGGAGCTGTACGCCTTGTCGGCACGAACCCTGTCCGGCCGGGTGCGCGGGCGGCCAGGCCCGATCCTGGGCACCCGGATACATCTCAGGACCACCTGGAACTGCGGGGAGTCCCCGCGCTGTCCGGCCGTGATGACCAGCGACATCGGCTTCTGGGCCTGCTCGACCGCCAGGTGGAGCTTGGTCGTCAGCCCGCCCCGGGAACGTCCGAGCCCGTGGTCTTCGGGCTCGGTGAACACACCGCCTGGCGGCTCGATCTGCAGATCCCCTTTTTGCGGGCACCAGCCGCATGCTGGTGGGCGCGAGCGACGGTCGAGTCCACTGAGACATCCCAGGTGATCAGTCCCTCGGCGTCGGCCCGGGCCTGCAGCTGCTCGAAGATGCGGTGCCAGGTGCCGTCCCGCTGCCAACGCCGGAAGAGGCCGTACACCGTCTCACGGGCCGTACCGCTCGGGCACGTCCCGCCAGGGAGCACCGGCGCGGGTACGCCAGCGTATGCCGTCTATCAACTGCCGCTTGGTGTGCACCGGTGGCCGTCCAGGCTTCTTGCCGACCGTGAGCAACGGCTCCAACTTCGCCCACTGCGCATTCGTCAGATCATGCCGCCCACGAAGTGGATCTTGACACATCAAGATCCACTTCTGAAACGCACCCTAGGGCGCCAGCGAGACGCAGGCTTGCCAGTGTCGCGGGCACGCTGAGTGACTGCTGTGGACGGGGCGCATGGCCGGGCCGACCGAGGAAGAAGCGGTTGTCCGGCACGCGAAGACACCCGCCGGCAGGCCGAACGGGTCCTTGTAGGCGTTGATGCGCCAGAGGCCGTCTCCACGCCTGACGCAGCAGGATCGCCGCGGCGTCCAGGTCTTCAGCGTCCGCGGCCGCTGCTTGGCCATCTTGGTGCTGGAGTAGGGGCTCAGATCGCCCATCACCAGGTCGAACCTTCGTCCGCGCGACCTGCGGCATCACCGCGGCGAACGCCGCCAGGGTGGCCGGACGCCGGTCCCCGGCGAGGAGACGGCCTGTGCCCGGGGTGAGCGCGCAGCCGGTCCAGCTCCGAGAGGCGCTTGCCCGCGGGGACGGCGACCAGGCGCTGCAAACCAGCGGCGGATCGTCTGGGAGATGCTGAGGAGGCCGGGATCGACCCGGCGCCCAAGCGGGCCCGCAGCACGTGGGCCTTCACATCCTCGCCGCCCGTCCGGCACGTGCCGAGCTGGCGCCGCGACTGCCGGGCCAACACGCCCTGTGCACCCGCGCGTTGCGTGAGGGGCTGCGGCGGGAGCCTGATGTCGGGGCCTCCCTTCGTACGGCCATCGCCGAGAGCGGGCTGGACGCGGGGAGCGTCCGCCTCGACGCCGCAGAAAGCGGCGCCGGCTGAACGCACCCCTGAAGTGGCGCCCGGCCCGCCCCGGGCCGCGGATCCCGCTCCGCCGGGCCGGCTTCAGGCACTGGGTGTGCTTCCTCCCAGGGCCGCGGCCGTTTCCGGGACCACGAGAGGGTCGGGGTGGAGTTTGCACCTGCCGGGCGAAGCACTGCAGCAGTGCGCCGCCCACGGCGCAGATCGCCATCACGGCAAAACAGACCGCGTACCCTGCCGACGAGCTCCAGCCTCCTCCGAGGGAGATGAGATTGCCCATGGCCACGGGCGCGATGCCGCCTCCGATGAACATCGCGGTGGTGATGATCCCGTTCGCCGTGGAGGGGCACCCGCTGGGGCGACGTCGGACGCGGCGGCGTAGTAGATGGGCCAGACGGCGTTGGCCACGAGCCCGAAGGCGAGTTGGATGACGACCACGAGCAGCGAGGAGGTGGCGAAGTAGAAACAGCCAACGGAAAGGGCCATCCACAGCCCGCACACGATGATGGTCGTCCTGCGGCCGATGATGTCGGACAGGGTCGGCCACAGCACCTGCCCCAGGATGCCGGTGAGAGTGAAGACCACGCTGAGCCCGGCCGACGCGGCGAGGGAAAGACCGACGACGTTGTGCAGATAGGCCGGCAGAACGACGTTGGTGCCCATGTAGACGACCTGGGTGAGCAGCGTGGTCGCGGCGACCAGGGTGATGTTGCGATTGCGGACGCACTCGATGAGCAGCTTCTTGTGGGACGGGGCGGGACCCTCCTGCCCGTCGTTGAGCACCGGGGGAGTCAGGCCCTTTTCCGCTATGTGGGAGTAGAGGGTGTCGATCTTGTCCGCGGTCGAGTAGTGACGCTCAGGCCCGGTCGCTCCTCATAGACGCCGCGTTCCCTGTGGGAGTCACTCGACCGGCACGGCGACGTTGTCGCTCTCGGCCCGCGAAGTCCGTCCGCCATGGGGCGTTTCGCTTTTCGCGGTCACCCGTGAGCGCGGTCGTTCCCCGGTTCCCAGGTACGTGGCGGCGACGGAGGCGAGGGCGACTGCGGCGATGCCGAGCCACTGCGGCCAGGCCAGCCGTTGCCCGAGGATGAGGAGTCCGAACAGGGCGCCGGCGGCGGGTTCCAGGCTCGTGAGTACGCCGAACACGCGTGGGGGGATCCGGCGCAGGGCCTCCAGGTTGAGCGAGTACGGGAGCACGCTGGCCGCCACCGCCACCACCGCGGCCACCCACAGTACCTGCGGGTCCAGCAGCGCGGTTCCGGCGTGGGTGATGCCGTACGGGGTGCTCAGCAGTGCTGCCCACAGCACTGCCAGCGCCAGGCCCTGGCCGCCGCTGAGGCGTCGTGCCATGCGGGAGGAGACGAGGATGTAGCCGGCCCAGCAGGACGCCGCCACCGCGGCCAGGGCGAGGCCGCCCGGGTCGAGGGGAACGCCACCTCCGCCGAGCAGAAGGACACCGGCGGCCGCCAGGCATGCGGGCAGGAGGTCGACCGCTCGTCGTGATCCGGCCAGGGCGATGACGAACGGGCCGAGGAACTCGATGGTGGCCACGGCTCCCAGGGGGATGTGGTTCACCGCCTCGTAGAACGCGAGGTGGTGCCCCGCTAGCAGGGCCCCGGCGCCGATCACCGTCCCCCATGCGCCTTTCACCGAGTCGAGCGCCTGCCGTCGGGGGCGCCACACCAGGCACAGAAGGACACCCGCGATCAGCAGGCGCAGGAATACCACGCCCGCGGCACCTACCTGCGGGTACACCTGGGGCGCGAAGGCCGCGCCGAACTGGATTCCGCACACGCCGCCCAGCACAAGTCCGGGAGCGGGTATCTTCCCCACGACTGCTGCGTATCCTCGAGGTGTACTGCTCTCATTCATTCCTTGCCCGAATTCCTGTTGCTTTGGGTGCGGCTGTGGTGTGCCGTGCTCTTCAGTCGGTCATCCGCAGCAGCAGCTTGCCGGTGGAGGTGCGTCCGCCCATCAGGCGGTGGGCCTCGGCCGCGTCCGGCAGTGGGAACTCCGCGGTGACCGGGAGGGTCACGGTGCCGTCGGTGGCGGTGGGGAAGGCGCGTTCGGTGAGGGAGCGCAGTGCCTCGGGCGCGGACTGTGCGAGGGCCAGGATGGAGAAGCCCGCGACGGAGCGGCCCTGTGCGGCGAGGTCGGCCTGTCCGACGTGCCACGGCTCGGCCCCGCTGGCGTTGCCGAAGGACACCAGGCGCCCGAAGACGGCCAGGGTGTCGAGGCCGCGGCGCAGGGTGTCGCCGCCGACCGGGTCGAGGAGCAGGTCGACGCCCCTGCCGCCGGTGGCGCGGTGGACGTCGTCGGGGAAGGTGTCGGTGGTGAACACCTCGTCGTAGCCGTGCTCCAGGGCGTGTCCGGCCTTGGCCGCCGAGGAGACCACGCCGTACACCGCACCGGCGCCCGCCGCCCGGGCCAGCTGTCCGGCCACCGTGCCGATGCCCCCGGCAGCACCGTGCACCAGCACGCTCTCCCCGGCGCGCAGCCGCCCCACCTCGTGGAGGAGCGCGTGCGCGGTGGGCAGCACGGTGGGGAACGTGGCCGCGGCCCGCGGGTCCAGGCCCTCGGGGAGCGGGAAGACGGTGGCCGCCTCGGCGGCCACCACCTCCGCGTAGCCGCCGCCGCCGACGAGGGCGGCGACTTCCTGTCCCGGGTGCAGTACCTCGACGCCGTGGCCGACGGCCCGGATCCGCCCGGAGACCTCCAGACCGGGGCGACAGGGCAGCGATGCCACCCGGTATCCCTCGGCGCGGGCTTTGAGGTCCGCGAAGTTCACGCCCGCGTAGGCGACGTCGATGGTGACCTGCCCCGGGCCCGGTTCGGGGGCCTCTGCCTCCACGACCCGCAGTACCTCGGGACCGCCGTACTCCTGGAACTCGATCGCACGCATCGGCGAGACACATCCTTCCGACAATGATCAATGAGCTGGTGTTCAATGAAAAGCGAACACTGGGGACTGTAAGGTGTTCGTCGAACACTGGGCAAGGTGAGGAGGGTCATGGCAAACCAGGAGGCGGGCCGCAGTCACCGCGCGGCGCCGGTGCACACGGATCCCAGCGAGGTGTCCGTCCTGACCGCGCTGTCCGCGCTCGCCGATCCCGTGCGCATCCAGCTCGTCCGGGAGTTGGCCGGCTCCGTCGAATGGACGCGCGGCTGCGGCAGTTTCGATGTCCCGGTCGGCAAGGCCGCGCTCAGCCACCACTTCTCGGTCCTGCGTGGCGCCGGTCTGGTCGAACAGCGTGACCAGGGACCCAGGCGGGTCAACCGGCTGCGCCGCGAGGAGTTCGATGCCCGCTTCCCCGGCCTGCTCGACCTGGTGCTCCGGGCCGACGGCACCGGTTGACGGGCGCGGCGCGCCCGGGTCATCCGCGTCAGGCGGTCAGCAGAGGAAGCGCGTCGAAGGTGTGGTCCTGCCATAGTCGGTGCGAGGTCTCCTCGGGGTACGTGGCGACCGCCGGCGGGGCGTCGAAGACCCGGGTCATGCGCTGCCGGGAGTCGTACGCGGGCCAGCCCGGGGCGCCCGAGGTGGCGAAGGACGTCCAGGCCGTGCGTATCTGGGACGTCAGCTCGCGGGCCTGGTCGGTGTGCTCGGGGCCGATGGCCACCGGGCCCAAGTGGGCGTCGTAGGTGCCGAACAGCAGCGGGCCGTCCAGGCCGTGGCAGGCGCGCAGCAGTCCGCCCCGGCCGGGGGACTGCCAGGCAAGCTCGTACAGGTAGGCCTTTCCGCCCCCGGCGGCCTGGGCCTCGGCCAGGTGGAGGGTCGGCATGCGGAACAGCCAGTCGCTCTGCACGAGTTCGAACAGCTCCTCGGCGGACGCGTCCGGGAATGCCTCGCGATAGGCGCGCTCTCCGTCATCGCCGGGGCCGAAGTGGCGCAGTGCCTGCGTCGCCTGCTCCTCGGTGACCTTGCCGAAGAGGTCACCGAAGAGGAGGAACGTGCGCCACTCGTCCCGGTTGTGGCCGATGACCAGCTCCACATCCCGTCCCGCGCCGCCCGCGAGTCCCTGCCAGGGTGCGGCCGGGAGCACCTCGCCGTCGACGACGGGGGAGAAGAGGGACAGCGTGTGCGCGAAGGTCCCCCAGCGGTCGTCGTACTGCCGCATCTTCGTCTCCAGCGCGTGCCCGACCGCCGGAAGCTCACGCGGATCCACACCGGACAGCTCGCATGCCGTCGGGCGCAGGCCCGCCTCGGTGGCGAGGGTGGCCGCGACGTCCCGGGCCAGGGCGTCGGAGAGGAATGTGCCCGGCAGGCTCTGTCCGACGGCCCGCCGGAACAGCCCCACCGCGCGCGGCATGACCATCAGGGAGGCGATGGACCCGGCGCCGGCCGAGTCGCCGAGGATGGTCACCTGCTCGGGGTCGCCGCCGAACGCCGTGATGTTCTGCCGCACCCACTGCAACGCGGCGACCTGGTCGAGCAGGCCACGGTTGGCGGGGGCGCCGTCGACGCGGGCGAACCCCTCGGCGCCGAGGCGGTAGTTCAGCGACACGAACACCACGTCGCCCTCGCGGGCGATGTGCTGGGCGTCGTAGCCGGGGCTGCCGGAGAAGCTGTGCTTGTAGGCGCCGCCGTGGATCCACACCATGACCGGGCGCAGGGCGGCCGGGTCCGGGGCGGGCGTCCAGACGTTGACCGTCAGCCAGTCGTCGCCCGTGCCGGAGAACAGGCCACCGCCGCTGCGACCGCCCATGTTCGCGTCCTGCGGGGGCGGCGGGCCGAAGGCGTACGCCTCCCGTACGCCGTCCCAGCCACTCACGGGCCGGGGCGCCTGGAAGCGGGCCTCGCCGAGCGGCGGCTCGGCGTACGGAATGCCGCGGAAGACGGCCAGGCCGCCTTCCGCCCGGCCGCGCACCGCGCCGACGGCGGTGCGGACCTCGGGCTCGGGGGATCCGGCTGCGGACATCGGTGGCTCCTCACGGGCAAAGCTTAAAGCGTTCCATTTAACAGTTGCCCATTTTTTGACACGTGTCTAGTGTCGACGTGTGCAGGATCGACAAGACCGCCGGGTGCTCCGCTCCCGTGCCGCCCTGATGGCCGCTGCGGTGCGCCTGGTTTCCGAGCGCGGCACCACCGCGCTCCCCGTCACCGACCTCGCCGAGGCCGCGGACGTCAGCCGACAGCTGGTGTACCTGCAATTCGGGGACCGTGACTCGCTCCTCGTGGCGGCCGCGGCCGACCTGGTCGAACGGGAACTGCTCCCCGACGCCGGAGACATCGCCGCGTCGCGCCGTGCGCGCATGCTGGCGATGGCCCGCCACTTCGCCCGGTACCGGCCCTTCTACCGCGCGATGCTCACCGGCTCCTGTGCTTTTCCCATGACCCGGGCCCTGAACAGGCTGTTCGGCTCCCTCGTCACCATGGAGGGCCTGCGGGAGGTGTTCGGCGACCTCGACGAGGCCACCGCCCAGGACCTGGCGGCGCTGGTCACGGGCGGGACCGGCGCGATCGTCAACGACTGGGTGATCGATGCGGACGGCCCCCTCGACCCCGAGGAGCTGGCGGACCGCCTGCTGCGTGTCTCGACCGCACTGGCCCACGGTCGCCTCACCCTCGCCCCCACACCCGGAGACCGCCCCCGATGAACCTCAGCAGCCACGTCGTCCAGCGCATGCTGCGCCTGCCCCCTCCCCGGACCAGGGACCTGACCGTCGTCCGTGATCTGCGCGTCCCGATGCGTGACGGGGCCGTCCTGCTGGCTGACCGCTGGGCACCGGAAACCGGTGGCGACGGCCTGCCGACCGCGCTCATCCGCCTGCCGTACGGCAGGTCCGGCATGACCGCCGCCCCGATGGTCCGGCCGCTGGCCGAACGCGGCTTCCAAGTGCTCATCCAGAGCACACGCGGCACCTTCGGCTCCGACGGCCCCTTCGACCCGCTGCGCTGCGAGCGCGAGGACGGCCTGGACACCCTGGACTGGATCATCGAGCAGCCCTGGTTCGGTGAATCGATGATCCTTTGCGGCGCCAGCTACAGCGGCTTCACCCAGTGGGCGGTCGCCGACGCCGTGCCACCCCAGGTCAAGGCCATGATTCCCGGCGTTTCCGAATCGGCCCTCACCTTGGACTTCCTCCACTCGGACGCCTTCTCCCTGGAGACCCCGTTCGTCTGGGGCGTCCAGGTCGCAGGCCAGGAACGCCGCCTCGGCATGGTGCGCGCGATGCTGGGCGGGAAGAAGGTCCAACGCGCCCTGCGCACGTTGCCGTTGAATCAGGCCGACTCCGCCGCCATCGGCCACCGCGATGACTACCTCCAGAACATCCTTGTCCATGATGCCGACGCGCCGTTCTGGCAGAATCTCGATCACCGCGACCGGGTCGCCGACATCACCGCGCCGGTGAGCAGCGTCGGGGGCTGGTACGACATCTTCCTGCCCGGCCAACTCCGCGACCACCGGGCCCTTCAGGACGCCGGACACTCCGCGGCCCGTCTCACCGTCGGCCCCTGGACCCACATCTCCATGGACGTGGGACACACGTACACCGCCGAGGCCCTCGACTTCGGCCTGGCCTTGGCCCGGGGTGAGAAGCCGGCCGAACGCGCCCCGGTGCGTCTGTTCGTCATGGGGGAGGAGAAGTGGCGCGACTTCCCGTCCTGGCCGCCACCGGGCTATGAACCCCAGCGCTTCCACCTCCAGCCCGATGGCGCCCTGGCCCCCGAGGAACCCGGGGCATCACCCCCCGATGGCTACCGCTACGACCCTGCCGACCCCACCCCGGCCGTCGGCGGTGTCCGCATGGCGTTCGGCGAGAAGGCCGGCCGCGTCGACAACACCGCCCTGGAGGCCCGCCCCGATGTCCTCACCTACACAACTCCCGTACTGAACAGCGACGTTGAGGTCATCGGAGAGGTCAGCGCCGAGATCTTCTTCCGCTCCAGCCTCCCCTTCGCCGACGTCTTCGTCCGCCTCTGCGGCGTCGACGCCGACGGCCGCTCGACCAACGTCTGCGACGGCTTGATCAGTCTCACCGGCGCCGACGAGACCCGCGCGGCGCAGGTGAGGCTGTGGCCGACGGCGTACCGCTTCCAGCGCGGACACCGCATCCGCGTTCAGGTGTCCAGCGGTGCCTTCCCCCGCTACAACCGCAATCCCGGCACCGGCGAACCGCGCGCCACCGCCACCATCCTCCGCCCCGCCGACCAGCAGGTCTTCCACGACCCGGACCATCCGTCGGCAGTGGTCCTTCCCATCCGCCGGGGCTGATCCGCGGGAAGGCACGGCGTGGGCATGGGGCGTCCCCGGATGGCTCAGAGGGTGGTTGCGGTCAGCTGTTCCCGGCGGCCCTCCACCGGCTCGGCGCCCGGGCCGGGCGTGTGGGCCCAGGCGCGGCCGAGGTTCGGTCGGCTGCGGTTACCAGGCCACCGGTAGTTCGTAGATGCCGTAGACGACGCCGTCGTCCTTGAACGGGATCTCCTCCAGCGGGGTCGCCCGGCGCAGGGTGGGGACGCGGCGGAAGAGGGTGCGGTAGGCGACCTGGAGTTCCAGCCGGGCGAGTGGCTGGCCCAGGCACTGGTGGACGCCGAAGCCGAAGGCCATGTGGCGGCGGGCGTCGCGGTGGATGTCGAGCCGTTCGGGGTCGGGGAAGACGTCGTGGTCCCAGTTGCCGGTGGCGCCGGGGATGATGACGCCTTCCCCGGCGCGGATGAGCTGCCCGCCGATCTCGATGTCCGCCAGTGCGAGGCGGCGCTGCCCGTTGTGGACGATGGTCAGGTAGCGCAGCATCTCCTCCACCGCGCCCGCGAGGACCTTCGGGTCGTCGGTGTCGCGGACGACGGCGAGCTGGTCGGGGTGTTCGAGGAGGGCGAGGACGCCCAGGGCGATCATGTTGGCGGTGGTCTCGTGTCCGGCGCCGAGCAGCAGCAGGCCGAGCATGGCGGCCTCGTGGCGGGTGAGTTCGCCGGTCTTGGTGCGGGCGGCCAGGTCGGAGAGCACGTCGTCGGCGGGGTGGGCGAGCTTGGCCTGGAGTTGTTCGTCCAGGTACGTCAGGAGTGCGCCGGAGGCGGCTCGGGTCTCCTCGGGGGAGGCGTCCCGGCGGACCCCGACCGCGCTCTTTTCCTGGAAGAACGCGTGGTCCTCGTAGGGGACGCCGAGCAGTTCGCAGATCACCAGGGACGGCAGGGGCAGTGCGAGGGCTTCCACCAGGTCGGCGGGTTTCGGTCCGGCGAGCATGGTGTCGATGAAGTCGTCGGTCATCTTCTGGACGGCGGGCCGCATGGCCTCGATGCGTTTGATGATGAACGGGCCGGTGACCATGCGGCGGATGCGGGCGTGTTCGGGGTCGTCCATGTGGAGGAAGGACGGCGGGTTCTTGCTGAGGGCCTCCTGGAAGGCGGCGCTGACGTGGGGGAAGCCCGGGCGGGTGGGGTCGACGCTGAGCCGCTGGTCGCCGTACAGGGCGCGCTGGTCGGCGTGGCGGGTGACGAGCCAGGGCGTGCTGCCGTCCCACAGGCGGACCCTGGAGACCGGCCGCTCGGCGTGCAGTCGCATCATCTGCGGGGGCGGGGCGAACGGGCACCCGGCCGCCCGGGGCATCGGAAACTCGGGCACGTCCGCATCCGGGGCGCGGTCAAGGGCATTGCTCATGGCACTCCTCATGGTCCTCATGGGGGAAAGGGGTGGGGGTGGCCGGACCACGGGTCACCAGCGCACGGGCACCTCGCGCAGGCCGCCGACGGTCAGGCCCTGGAGTCCGGTACGACGGGCTCACCACAAAGGCCACAGTCTTAAATCAATGGACTTATTTAAAGTAGCGCCCAGGGGTATCTCGCATCAAGCCGAAGGCGGCAATCAAGGGCCCGACGTGGCGTGAAGTGGCGAGGATCGTCCGCGACGTGCTGTTGCGTAGGTTTTCGACGGTTGACCTCGCCGGCTGGGGCGAGGATCCGCGGTGGTCTGTGGGGCCGGTCGTCGCGGAGCTGATGAGGTCCCGATGTGGTGGTGAAGATGGCAGACAGGACGCGGCACGAAGAGCGGGTCGCTGCGACGCGGGAGGCGTTGCTGAGTGCGGCGGAGCGGCTGTTCGCCGAGCGCGGGGCCCTGCTTCCGTACGGCTCCCGATAGCCGCCGCGCCCGGCCGGGGTCAGTGGGTATCGCGGTGTTCGATGTGGTGGACCGCCTGGTCGAGGACTCGGGCGACGACTGCCGCAGAGTGGTGAGGATCAGCAGCAGGGAGGGCGTGGCCAGGGCCTGGAGCGTGGTGGCGACGCACGCTGCCGTGGCCTCGTCGAGGCGGGCGGCCGCGAGGCATCGCGGCGGCGCAGGGGTGCTTGCGAGGGTTGCCGCAGCAGCAGCCCCGGCAGACGACCAGGGTGCGCGGCCGGTCGCGGGCGGCGCCGCTCGTCGCCGCTAAGGTAGCTCCGCACACCGCCGTGGCGAAGGACCTTGTGGGGGAGACGTGAAGGACAGCGATGTCGACATAGCGCCGCCGCTGCGTGAACGCGGCGACGGCGACCGGGCGTCGCCGCCGCGCCACGATGGAGCCGACCGAGCCGATGGGATGGGCACGGCGGTCCGCGTCGCCTCGCACGCGCTGATCGCGGGCGTTCCGGTGGTGGTGCTCGGCGGTGCCGCCCTCGTATGGGGGCCGGATGTCACCGCCGCGCTCGACCACCGTGCGGTGGCGGCGTGGCGGACGGTGTTCACCGCGATCGTCATCCAGGGCGTGCCGTTTCTGCTGCTGGGCACCCTGGTGTCGGCCGCTGTCAGCGCGTTCGTCCCGGCCCGGGTCTTCACCCGGGTGCTGCCGAGCAACCCGGCGCTCGCGGTGCCGGTGGCGGGCGCGGCCGGGGCAGTTCTGCCGGGCTGCGAGTGCGCCTCGGTGCCGGTGGCCGGCAGCCTGATGCGGCGCGGGGTGACCCCTGCGGCGGCACTGGCGTTTCTGCTGTCGGCCCCGGCCATCAACCCGATCGTGCTGGTCGCGACCTATGTGGCCTTCCCCGGCAACCCCGGGATGGTTGCCGCCCGCCTCGTCGCCTCGCTGCTCACCTCCGTCGCCATGGGCTGGCTCTGGCTGCGGGTGGGCCGCGAGGAGTGGCTGCGCCTGCCGAAGGGGCCCACCGGGCACGCCCCCGGCNCACCTCCGTCGCCATGGGCTGGCTCTGGCTGCGGGTGGGCCGCGAGGAGTGGCTGCGCCTGCCGAAGGGGCCCACCGGGCACGCCCCCGGCGCCGGCCGTGCGGAGGAGTTCCGGGTCTCCCTCCAGCATGACTTCCTGCACGCCGGGGGCTTCCTCGTGGTCGGCGCGGCGGCGGCGGCCACTTTCAACGTCGCGGTGCCGCACTCGGTACTGCGGCTCTTCTCCGACTCCCCGTGGCTGTCGGTGGCCCTGCTGGGGCTGCTCGCGGTGCTCCTCGCGGTCTGCTCCGAGGCCGACGCGTTCGTCGCCGCCTCGCTCACCGGCTTCTCGCCCACCGCCCGGCTCGCCTTCATGGTCGTCGGCCCGATGGTCGACCTGAAGCTGATCGCCCTGCAGTCGGGCACCTTTGGGCGCGCCTTCGCGCTGCGCTTCTCGTCGGCCACCTGGGTCACGGCGATGGTGAGCAGCGCCGTGGTGGGGTGGTGGCTGCTGTGAAGCGCAACATCCAGGTGCTGCTGCTCCTGTTCCTCGGCGTCGGTCTGCTGCACATCTCCCTGCTGAGCGATCTGTATCTGCGCTACGTCCGCCCCGGGCTTCAGCCCGCGCTCATCGCATCCGGTGTGCTGCTCATCGTGCTCGGCGCGGTCAGCGCCGCGCGCGACGGCTTCCCCCTCAACCGCCCCCGTGCGCACCACGATCAAGGCTCCGATCATGGCCACGGTCACGGACATGCGGGCGGTCCGCGGGTCGCCTGGCTGCTGTACGTACCGGCCCTGACCATTCTGTTCCTGGCGCCGCCCGCCCTCGGCTCGTACACCGCCGCCCGCGACGACGCCAAGGCCCCCACCTCCCCGAAGCCCTCCGCGCCCGGCAGCAGCCTGTTCCCCGCCCTGCCCGCCGGTCAGGCTGTCGAGATGTCGCTGAACGACTTCACCTCCCGTGCCGTCTGGGATACCAGCGGCACCCTGAAGGGACGCACCATCCGCCTCACCGGATTCGTCACCCCCGGCCGCCACGGCACCTGGTACGTCAGCCGCCTGGCCATCAGCTGCTGCGCCGCCGATGCCACGGTGCGCAAAGTGCGGGTACACGCGGCCGCGGCGCCGCCCGCCGACGCGTGGGTGACCGTCACCGGCACCTGGCATCCCACCGGCGAGGTAGGTACGGACGGTGCCGCCCCGGCGCTGGACGCCACCGCCGTTCAGCGCGTCCCCGAGCCGAAGGATCCCTACAACGACGTGGTGGCCACGGGGGGCCGTAGCTGAAGGCCCAGCCGCACGCGTCAGCCCCAGGCTGATGGCCCGGGGCTGACGCGTGCGGCT
>NZ_RIBZ01000052.1:0-938 GCF_003721215.1 Streptomyces botrytidirepellens | reverse complement strand
TCGGTGACGGGGTTGCGTTTGCCCGCGACGATGGTGTTCGACTATCCGACACCCCATGCCCTGGCCACCTACCTGTGCACCCGCCTGAGCGGCGAGACGATCAGCCCCCGCGTGCCCGCCGCAACGTCGACCGCTACCGACGAGCCGATCGCCATCGTCGCCATGACCTGCCGTTTCCCCGGCGGGGCCACCTCCCCGGAGGGACTGTGGGACCTGGTGTCCTCGGGCCATGAGGCGATCGGGGAGTTTCCGACCGGTCGGGGCTGGGACCTGGACGGCCTCTTCCACCCGGACCCCGACCACCCCGGCACGTCCTACGCCCGCAAGGGTGGGTTCCTGTACGACGCCGACGCGTTCGATGCGGGGTTCTTCGGCATCAATCCGCGGGAGGCGCTGGCGACGGATCCGCAGCAGCGGTTGCTGCTGGAGGCGGCGTGGGAGGTGGTGGAGCGGGCGGGTATCGACCCGGTGTCGTTGAAGGGCAGTCCTACCGGGGTCTACGCCGGGGTGATGTACCACGACTACGCCGCCGGGCTCGGCGGCGGCGACGCACGGCTCGAGGGCTACGCCATGCTCGCCAGCTCCGGCAGCGTGGTGTCCGGCCGGGTGGCGTACACGCTGGGGTTGGAGGGTCCGGCGGTGACGGTGGATACGGCGTGTTCGTCGTCGTTGGTGGCGATGCATTTGGCGGCGCAGGCGTTGCGGCAGGGTGAGTGCACGCTTGCGCTGGCGGGTGGTGTGACGGTGATGGCGACGCCGGATGTGTTCACCGGTTTCTCGCGTCAGCGCGGCTTGGCCCCCGACGGGCGGTGCAAGCCCTTCGCGGCGGCGGCCGACGGCACCGGCTGGAGTGAAGGCGTCGGCCTGTTGCTCCTGGAGCGGTTGTCGGATGCGCGACGCAACGGCCATCGGGTGTTGGCGGTGATTCGGGGTTCGGC
>NZ_RIBZ01000066.1:0-48067 GCF_003721215.1 Streptomyces botrytidirepellens | reverse complement strand
CGGGGACGGGCCCGGCCCCCTTCCGCGGGGAGGCGGTCAGACGCGGTCGGCTGCGATCAGGAGGTACTGGAAGGAGCCATCCTTGTACGAGTTGATGAACGCTTCCTCAATGCCGGTGACCAGCGAGGACGTGGCCCGCAGCTCCCAGTAGGGCAGGGTCGCGGGCGTGAGGTCGATGACGGCCTGCGGTACGAGGCGATTGTCGGCCATGGCGCGCAGGTACTCCCGGCGGGAGTGGATGTTGCACTCGAAGTGCGCGTTGATCTGGGACACCCACTTCGACGGCTGGCCGTACCGCGGGTTCCAACAGCCGGTGATGGTCACGTAGCGGCCGCCGACCGCGAGGACGCGGGAGTGCTCCGCGAACAGGTCGTGCAGGTCCACGTACATGCTCGACTCGTTGTTCCACGAGGCCGCGGCCTGCCCGGTCTCGAACGGCGTCCGGAGCATGTTGCAGACACGGGCGCGGACATGGTCCTCGATGCCGAGTTCACGGGCACGCCCGTTGGCGAAGTCGGCCTGCTTGGCCGACAGCGTGACGCCCTCCACCGTGCACCCGAAGCGCTGGTGGGCCATGACCATCGAGCCGCCGCGGCCGCATCCGGCGTCCACGAGCGTGTCGTCGCGCTCAATGGGGCCGAGGTGGTCCAGGAGGAGTTCGGCCTGCGCCGACTCCAGCCGGTGCAACTCGGCGATCAGCCTCTTCTCGTAATCACCGGCCTCGACATCGCCGAGGGCGGCGTGGTCGACGTCGCCGATGCCGTAGTGGTGGTGGTACAGGCCGTCCACATCGCCGAGGCGCAGGTTCACGGGCCTGGCCTCGCGATCCCAGTAGCGGGCGATGTCCCCCTGGTAGGGCGTCACCGGGGCGGGGATGAACATGGAGGGGGCGGCGGTGAAATCGGTGCTGGTCATCGATAAGTCCATTCCTCTTACCAGAAGTCGGGCAGGCTGTAGCGGTAGGTATTGGTCTGGTGCCAGTAGTGGTTGCCGTCGACCCACACCGCCACGCCGCGCAGAAAGCGCTGCACGGTCGGGACGGGGCAGGCGGCGGCCAGGGCCGCGGCTTCGGCCTCGAAGTCGTGCATGAGGTCGTTGTGCACCTCGACCGCCTTCAGATAGGCCTCCCGCTCGGAGACGCCCTCGCGTTCCGCGATCACCACGGGCAGGTTGAGGTGCCGGCCGGGGCTGGCGAGTTCCTTGGTGTACGAGTACAGGTCGTTCACGATGGTGGTGGCGTTCCCGGCGAGCGCGATGACCCGCTGCATTGCGGGCTGGGCGTGCAGGTCCGCCGGGAGTTCGTAGCCGCCGACGGTGTCGGTGATGGTCGGGCACGGCCGGAAGTTGTTGAACTGGCGCATCACCAGGTATTCCCACACCTCGGGCACGTGGTCCGTCTGCGCCCACGCGGCCTCGGCGAGGTACCCCATGTGCAGCCGCGCCATGTCGTGCCGGAGCCGGTCGGCCTGGGAGGCGCTGGCCTCGCGGACGAAGTACTCCATGGCGGAGCGGTAGGCGCGCCGGGGCGCGTCCGAGTGGAGCGACTCCGCCCACTGCGGCTGGTACTCCTTCGCCGTGTGCAGCGGGTCGAGGGCGGTGTGCGCCAGCAGCAGGCGCCCGCCGAGGCCGATGGGCGAGCCGCCGTGGTCCTCGCAGTAGCAGTCGTCCACCGCGTTCTCGGCGACCATCATGCGGGTGGCGAGCATCAAGTGGTCGACGGTGGGGGCGTCCGGATGGCAGGCGACCATGTAGCGCCCCACGGAGAAGCCGTCGAACTGGTCCTCCCAGTCCTCGGGATACAGATCGACCTCGTCCAGCGCCCAGGCCTTGATCCTGCGGCTGACCTCCTCCACCCGCCCGGGATCGGGCTCCGGCACCGGGTGGTGGTAGAGGCCCGGGACCGGGCTGCCCTCCGCGGGCGCCTCCGGTGGCGTCGGCGGCGTACGGGGCTCCTCGCGCCGGGCGGCCGGGTGCAGGCTCGCCGTGCCCAGCCCGCTGGGGCCACGCAGGATCCGCTCCAGGCCGACGCGCGCGCTGCGCACCTCGACGGGAGCGACGTCGGCGGGCGGCGGGGCGGGCAGGGAAGGCGGAGGGGAAAACTCAGGCGCAGACATCCATGGCTCCTCGGTGGGGTGGGTGGCCGTCCGGCAGGGGAGGTGCTAGGGGGTGTGCGTGTCGGTCAGGCCGGATCAGCGAGCGGCGTCTGGCGCGGGGGACACCTCCCAGCGGTAGCTGGGGGAAGCTCGCAACCCGTGTGAGGAGAGCGCAGGGGACACCTCCCAGCGGTACCTGGGGGAGGCGCTGCGTGCGACGAGCGCGGGGCCGCGAGGTGCCGTGCCAGGCGTCGGGAGCCCGGCATGATCGGTGAGACACCCCCTAATCGCGGCTACGGGCGATCTGCACGTTCTCCAGCACGCCGAGGGCGTCCGGCACCAGAATGGCGGCGGAGTAGTAGGCGCTGACGAGGTAGGAGATGATCGCCTTCTCGTCGATCCCCATGAAGCGCACCGACAGGCCCGGTTCGTACTCCTCCGGCAGACCCGTCTGACGCAGGCCGACGACGCCCTGGTTGTCCTCGCCGGTGCGCATGACCAGGACCGAGCTGGTGTTCTCCTTGGTGATGGGAATCTTGTTGCAGGGCAGGATCGGGACGCCGCGCCAGGCCGGGACCTGCTGCCCGCCGAGATCGACGTGGGTCGGATAGAGCCCGCGGGAGTTGAACTCCCGCCCGATCGCCGCGATCGTCCGGGGGTGGGCGAGGAAGAACTTGGAGCCACGGCGGCGGCAGAGCAGCTCGTCGAGGTCGTCCGGGGTGGGCGGGCCGGAGTGGGTCTGGATGCGCTGCTTGAAGTCTGCGTTGTGGAGCAGGCCGAACTCCCGGTTGTTGATCAGCTCGTGCTCCTGGCGCTCACGCAGCGCCTCGATGACGAGCCTGAGCTGCTCCTCGGTCTGGTCCATCGGATCGTTGTAGAGGTCGGCGACCCTGGTGTGGATCCGCAGAACGGTCTGGGCGACGGAGAGTTCGTACTCGCGGGGCTTCAGCTCGTAGTCGACGAACGTACCGGGCAGCGCGAGTTCCCCGGTGTGCCCGGCCGCCAAGGCGATCTCGGCCTCCCCTCGGCGGTTCTGCTGCCGGCCGGCGAGCGAGCGGAACTCCCGGACGTGGGCCTGGAGGCCCGGCGCCGTGGAGAGCACGGCGTCGAAGTCGGCGCGGGACAGGGTGAGCAGGGTGCCGGACGTCTCGGCGGTGGCGGTGCAGTCCCACCGGGCGTCCGCGTCCAGCAGGGCGTTCTCGCCGAACCGGTCGCCGTCGGCGAGTACGGCGACGGCGGTCTCGTTGCCGTACTTGCCGACCGTGGTCTGGCTGACGCGGCCGTGAGCGATCATGTGGAACTGCTCGGCGGGCGTGCTGCGTTCGACCAGCGTCTCACCGGCACGGAAGTCGCGCTGGACGCAGCGGTCGGCGATCGCGGTGAGCACCTCCACGTCCTCGAAGCCACGCAGCAGGGCCAGTTCGCCGAGTTCGCGGGGGATCACCCGGACGGTGGCACCGTCCTGGACGAACTCCACGCGCCCGTCCCCGACGGTGTAGGTCAGCCGACGGTTCACCCGGTAGGTGCCGCCCTTGACCTCGACCCAGGGGAGCGTCCGCAGCAGCCAGCGGGAGGTGATCCCCTGCATCTGCGGCGCGGACTTGGTCGTGGTGGCAAGGTTGCGGGCAGCCGCCGTGCCCAGGCTGGACTGCCGAGGCGGTTCCATGGGTGCTTCCGGGCTGGTACCAACAGTCATCGGGCGAGCTCTCCTTCGTAAACGGCGGTGGCCTCGCGCGCACGCGCGTCACCGGAAAAGAGGAAAGGAGGGGGGCAGACATCCGGGTATCCGCGCAGACCCGGGAAACGGTAGTTGCCGGTGCGCCCGATCGGCCGGGGGAGCCGTCAGTATTAACTCGATAAGATGATCGTGGCCCGCGGGGGGTTTGGGCCGGATCGGGGGTTCCCACCGAGCGCTCCGACCATCCGGCCGACGGCGACGATGGGCCAGGAGTCCCCTGCTTCACGCGCTCGGAGACGGACCCGCGGCAAGCTTCGTGCCGTGCGCGGCCTTCCCCTCCGCCGCGGGCGGTGCGGAGTCGCCGGAGGCGGTCATGCCCATGTCCCGGGCGGCTTCCAAAGCCTTCTTCTTCAGTGTCCTCGGCGCCGCCCAACGCCTTCCCCGCCTGGAACTGCGTGCGCTCCGACACCCTTTGACGAAACGGAACATCGCTCCGTATATTAATCGGAACAACGTTCCGCTTTCGGTTCGGCCGCAGCAGGACGCTTCTGCAGGGAAGGGAAACCCGCATCATGAGTGAACCGACGTACACCGCCGACACCTTCGGCACGCCCGCTCCCGTGCTCTCGGTCAGCCCGGTCGTGCTGCCCGCGCCCGACCGGGCCGTGGACCTGGAGATGCGCGTTTCGGCGCCCCTGACCGGGAGCGATCTGCCGGTCATCCTCCTCTCACACGGCCACGGCTACTCGAACCACCTCTCCTCGCTGAACGGCTACGCGCCCCTCGCCAACTTCTGGGCGGCGCACGGCTTCGTCGTCATCCAGCCCACCCATCTGAGCTCCAGGACACTGCGCCTCGATCCCGAGACCCCCGGGGCACCCCTGTTCTGGCGGTCACGGGCCGAGGACATGAAGCGCATCCTCGACCAGCTAGACGCGATCGAGTCGGCCGTCCCGCACCTCCTCGGGCGACTGGACCACAGCAGGGTCGCCGTGGCCGGACACTCGATGGGCGGCCACACCGCGAGCCTGCTCCTCGGCGCCCGGCTCACCGATCCGCACGACGGCCGGGAAGTGAACCTGGCCGAGCCCCGTATCAAGGCGGGTGTCCTGCTTGCCGCGCCCGGCCGAGGCGGCGACGCCCTCACCCAGTCCGTGGCCGAGACCATGCCGTTCTTCCTGACCACGGACTTCTCCACGATGACGACACCCGCGCTCGTGGTGGCCGGAGACAAGGACGCCTCCGGCCACCTGACGGTCATGGGCCCGGACTGGCACACCGATCCGTACGTCCTCTCCCCGGGCCCCAAGTCCCTGCTCACGCTGTTCGACGCGGAGCACGGGCTCGGCGGGGTCGCCGGATATGACGTCGCCGAAACCACGGACGAGAACCTCGAGCGCGTGTCCGCGGTCCAGCGGCTCACCTGGGCCTACCTCCGTACCGAGCTGTACCCCGGGGGCCCGGCCTGGAAGGTGGCGAGTGACGCCCTGACGGCCGGCCCCGACCCGCTCGGACGAGTCGACACCAAGTAAGCGGATGAGGCGCGGCGGACCAGATGAAGAGGTGTGGCCGGTCCGCCGCGGGTCATCGCCGGATCAGGCCTGTGCGTCCACCCCATCGGTGGAGGCACCCGAGGCGATGCCATAGGCGGGCTCGGGGACGGACTCCGGCGCGAGCAGCACCGAGCGGCGGCCGTCCACCCCGACCGGGACGTCGCCGTCGATGGTGACGCGGCGCAGGGTGCGCTCGTGGGCGTCGGAGTCGTCGACGCCGTAGTGCTGGGTAGCGCGGTTGTCCCAGATGGCGACGTCACCGGCGCGCCACTGCCAGCGGATCGTGTTCTCCGGACGCTCGATGTGCGACTGGAGGACATCGATGAGGGCGCGCGAGTCGCGGCCGTTGAAACCGCTGAGCTTCTGCACGAAGTTCCCCAGGATCAGGGTGCGTTCCCCCGTCTCGGGGTGGACGCGCACCACCGGGTGCTCGGTCTGGAACTTGATGGCGGTGAACACCGTGAGGTGCCGCTCCAGCGCCGCGGCCGACGCGTCGGGGCGGGTGGCGGCGTAGTCGTAGTCGTTGGTGTGCACACCGCGCAGGCTGTCCGCCAGCACCCGCAGCGGCTCGGGGAGATGGGCGTAGGCGGCGGCGGTGTTGGACCAGAGGGTGTTGCCGCCGTAGGGCGGGATGACCTCGGCGCGCAGGATCGAGAACGCCGGATACGCGGGGACGAACGTGACGTCGGTGTGCCACTGGTTGGCGCGCCCGCCGTGTTCGTTGTCGATGGGGAACGCGTAGCGGCCGTCGGCGGAGGGCACGGTGGGGTGCGCGACGGGCTCGCCGAGGAGCCTGCCGAACGCCTCGTGGCTCTCGGCGTCCAGGTGGTGCTGGTCGCGGAAGAACACGACCTTGTGCTCGAGCGCGGCGGCGCGGACCGCGGCCACGGTGGCCTCGTCCAGGTCGCCGCCGAGCCGCACTCCGGAGATCACGGCCCCGATGCGCCCGCCGATCTTCTCGACGGTGAGGGTGGTGGTCGCGGCGGGTGCGGTGAACGTCATGGTGGAGGGTCCCTTCGCCGGGTGAGTGGCGGCTTGTTTTCGTTGCTGTCGGAGCGGAGGAAATCCGTGCGGCGCGGGGGAAACGCGCAAGCGGGCTCGCTGGGGAGAAGAGAGAGGGGGCGGTCAGCGACACGCACACCCGGTGCGGGCGGGGCGCCCCCGGCCCGCACAAGGCCGCGGAACGCGGAGATTCATCGCGGTCACGTCCAAGAGCTTGGGCAGTGTCCTGAGGGCCGGTCAAGGCTTCCCCGGTCGGCTTCACGCCCCTGCAACACAGGGCCGTGGTCCCACATGCTGGACCGACGGCCCTTCTTGTATTTCGTCACGCAGCTGCCACGGTCGTACGGAATCCGCTGCTCACACGCCCGCCGCAAGGTTTCGGCAATACGGCCGCAATGCTCCCGTAGGACCGGCAAGACGCCCTGGTCACAGCGTTGTTGACCTTCGTGCGGAACCGCTGCCATTCTGCTGCGCGTGCCCCCGGACCTGCGCCTCGTGTCCCGCTGGCATGTCGATCTCTGTCGGCAGGCCAGCGCGATCTGTGCTNTCGATCTCTGTCGGCAGGCCAGCGCGATCTGTGCTGCCCGTCGCCACGTGCGCCGCTGACGGCCCGTCGCCACGTGCGCCGCTGACGGCCCGTCGCCACGTGCGCCGCTGACGGCCCGTCGCCACGTGCGCCGCTGACGGCCCGTCGCCACGCGCCGCTGACGCACCGCTGATCCGCCACCGCTGAGCCACCGCCGCTCCGTGTCCGGCGCTACGGACCACCTCACGGCGCATCACCCGACTGTCCTTCCTCGTCACGCGGCTGCCCCGCGGCCCGTGCACTGCCGCGCGCCCCCGCCCGTCCCCGATTACCTTCCTCCGAAGCGAAAAGAATGGGTCTTCCCTCATGCACACACCCCCTCTCCCGCCTGCGGACCCGCTGTCCCGGCGCACCGCCCTGCGTGCCGCCGGTTCCGGTGCCCTGCTGCTCGGGGCGGGCGGTGCGGTGACCGGTTGCCGTTCCGCCGTCTCCGCGGTCGGCGGATCGGCGGACGGACCCCAGCGCGGCGGGACGCTCACGGTCGCGGTCAACGAGGACTTCGAGCCCTCCCTGCTGTTCACCCAGGCCGACCAGTCGCTCCAGAACCGGCTGATCTACAACACCCTGATCCGCTACGACGACCGGCTGCGGCCCCAGCCGGAGCTGGCCACGTCGTGGCAGTACGCCGCCGACGGCCGGAGCATCACGCTCACGCTGCGCGACGACGTGACGTACCACGACGGCCGCCCGTTCACCGCGGACGACGTCATCTTCGCCGTCAAGAACCTGTGGAAGCCGGAGCGGTCGTCCCAACTCACCGCCACCGCCGAGGCGGTGACCGGGTTCGAGAAACGTGGCGACCATGAGCTGGTCCTGAGACTCGCCCACCCGGTGAGCAACCTCTTCGACCTCTTCGAGTTCATGATCATCGCGGATCGGCACACGATCGACGACGCGCTGGCGGGCAAGAAGCTCAACGGCACCGGCCCCTTCACCTTCGTCAGCCGAAGGCCGGGGGTGGGCCTGAGCCTCGTACGCAACGACAGGTACTGGATCCCGGACCGCCCTTATCTCGACGCCGTCGAACTCCGCGTCTACACCCAGCCGGACGCCCTGCTGTCCGCACTGCGCTCGGGCCAGGCGCAGCTGTCGTACCACGTACCGGGCAAGTACCTGGCCACGCTCAAGATCGGCGCGAGCTTCAGCGTCAAGCAGTACGACACCGGCACCGGCGCCATGTACGTCGGCGCGACCGTCACCAAGGCACCGGCCGACAACAAGACCTTCCGGCAGGCCATCGCCTGGGCCGTGGACCGGGACCGGATCGTCTCGCAGGCGCTCGGCGGCTACGGCCTCGCCTCGGCGGCGCCCTGGCCCAGGTCCTCGCCCGCGCACAGCGAGGCGTACCGCACCCACTACACCCACAACCCGTCCAAGGCCCGTGAGCTGCTGAAATCCTCCGGGGTGTCCACGAAGCAGACCCTTCCGCTGGGCCACCCCACCACATCGGCGCACACCACCATCGCCGAGATCGTGCAGAACGACCTGAAGGAGGTCGGCATCAGGACCCGGCTGGAACCCACCGACCCGGCCGTGTTCCAGAAACAGCTGATCTCCGGCACGATGCCGACGCTGTGGATCAACACCCACGCCTTCTCGCAGGTCCACCCCTCCACGCTCGCCATCAGCGCCTACCCCTTCAACGAGGCCAGGAACACCTCGCACTTCCGCTCCGCGGAGTACACCGAGGCCGTCCAAGCGGCCTGGCGGCACAAGCACGCCGACGGCGCCGCCGCCAACGCCCTCTACCGACGCGTCTCCGACCTGCTGCTCGACCAGGCATTCATCATCGACCTCGCCATCGAGGACGCGGTGCAGGTGGCGTCGAAGCGGCTGCACGGGCCGACGCTCAGCAAATACGTGTACCTCAACCTCGACAACGCCTACCTGGACTGACCATGCGTGGCTACCTCCTGAAGAAGATCCCCTCGGCGCTGCTGGTCCTCCTCCTCGCCTCCTTCCTGATCTTCGCGATCCTCCGGCTCGTCCCCGGCGACGCCGCCGACGCGCTCGCCGGGCCCGACGCCTCGCCCGAGTCCGTCGCGGCCATCCGCCACCAACTCGGCCTCGACCAGCCGATGCTGACGCAGTACGTGGCCTGGATCGGCGATCTGGTCGCGGGCGAGCTGGGCCCGTCGTACGCCATCGGCGGCGAAGTGGCGGACCTGATCGGCGACGGATTCGCGGCCACCGCCGAACTCACCGCGGGCGCCCTGTTCTTCACCGTGGCCCTGGGCCTGCTGCTCGGCGTGCTCGGCGCCACCTCCCGGCGCCCCGCGGTGCGGGCGGCCGTACGGGCGCTCACCACCGCCGCCCTTGCGGTGCCACCGTTCGTGACGGGCGTGGTGCTGGTGCTGGTCCTCGCGGTGCAGTTCGTCGTGCTGCCGTCCGGCGGCCGCGTCGGGCTCCTCGAGGCGCCCGACCTGGAGCTGCAATACCTGCTGCTGCCCTCGCTGTGCCTGGCCCTGCCCAGCGCGGCCGTACTGGGCCGCTATGTGAAGGACAGCCTGGAACGCGCCCTCGGCGAGGACTACATCCGCACCGCCACCGCGGCCGGAGTCCCGCGCCGCAGACTGCTGTGGCGGCACGCGCTCCCCAACGCCCTGCCACCCGTCGTCACCCTGCTCGGCATCCAGACCGGCCAGCTCCTCGGCGGCGCCGTCCTGGTGGAGGCCATCTTCGCCTGGCCGGGCCTCGGCCAACTCGCCGACCAGGCCCTCACCCGGCGCGACTACCCGGTCGTCCAGGACGTCCTGCTGCTCCTGGTCGCCGTGTTCGTACTGATCCAACTGCTGACCGACATCGTCTACGCGCTGCTCGACCCGCGCATCCGGTGGGAGTGACCCGGGAGTGAACACCACCATGACCACGCTCTCCACCGCACCCGAACCAAGCGTGCGCAAGCGGGCTGCCCGCCACCCCTACCTCACCGCCCTCACCACCACCCGCGGCCGCATCGGCCTGCTGCTGGTCGGCCTGGTGGTGCTCGGCGGCCTGCTCGCCCCGCTGCTCACCTCGTACGATCCCACCGACCAGAGCGGTGACACCCTGCTGGCCCCCGGCAGCGCCGGACACCTGCTCGGCACCGACGACCTGGGCCGCGACCTGCTCAGCCGGGTGCTGTACGGCATCCGCGCCGACCTGGAGGTGATAGCCACCGGAGTGCCCCTCGGGGCACTGCTGGGCTGCGCCTTCGCGCTGCTCGCCGCCGTACACCCGGTCCTGGACACCGTCGCGCAGCGGCTGTTCGACCTGGTGCTGGCCTTCCCCGGGCTGATCCTGGCGCTCGCCATCACCGCGGTCCTCGGCCCGGGTCGCCTCCCGGTGATCGTCGTCATCGCGCTCGCCGAAATCCCCGTCTTCGGCAGGCAACTGCGCGGCGCCATCCTCGTCCAGCGGGAGCGCGAGTACGCCGTCGCCGCGCGCGTCGGCGGCACCGGCCGGGCCCGGCTGCTGCTGCGCCACATCCTGCCCAACTGCGCCGACCCGCTGGTCGTCCAGCTCGCCCTCTCCCTCACGATCGCCGTCTTCCTCGAAGGCGCGATGAGCTTCCTCGGCGTCGGTGTGCGCCCACCCGAACCCACCCTCGGCAGCCTGCTCAGCCAGGCGCTGCCCTACCTGGCCCAGGCGCCCTTCTTCGCCGCCGGCCCCATGCTCTCCGTCACCCTGCTCGTCCTCGGTTTCTCGCTGCTGTCCGAGGCCCTGAACCGGGAGGTCCGCCGATGACATCCCCCCTGGCATCGCCCCTGCTGGACGTACGCGGCCTCAGCGTCGACTTCAGCGCCCCGGACGGCCGAACCGTCCACGCCGTACGCGACGTGAACGTCACCCTGGAGCGCGGCGAAACCCTCGCCGTCGTCGGCGAGTCCGGCTCCGGAAAGTCCACCACCGCGCTGGCACTGACCCGGATGCTGCCCGGCTCGGGACGGATCACGGCCGGATCGGTGCTGCTGGACGGCACCGACCTCGCCGCCGCCACCGAGGAGGAGCTGCGCGCGGTGCGCGGCGCCCGGATCGGAACGATCTTCCAGGACCCGATGACCTCCCTCAACCCCGTCCTCTCGATCCGCACCCAGCTCGACGAAGTACTGCGCGCCCACCGCCACGGCGACCGCGCCACCCGCCGGGCCCGCGCCGAGGAACTGCTCGACCTGGTGGGCATCCCCGACCCGCGGCGCAGACTGAACGACCACCCGCACCAGTTCTCCGGAGGCCAGCGCCAGCGCATCCTCATCGCGACGGCCCTCGCGGGCGAGCCCGATGTCCTGGTGGCCGACGAGCCGACCACTGCACTCGACGCCACCGTGCAGGAGCAGATCCTGCGGCTCCTGGCCGAACTCAACCAGAAGACCGGCACCGCCCTGCTCCTCATCACGCACAACATGGGCGTCGTGTCCCGCTCCTGCGCCCGCGCGCTGGTGATGTACGGCGGAACGGTCGTCGAGAACGGCCCGACGGCCGGCATCCTCACCCGCCCCCGGCACCCCTACACCGCGGGGCTGCTGGCCGCCGTGCCGCGGCTGTCGTCCCCCTCCGGCACCCGGCTCACCGGCATCCCCGGCGCACCGCCCGACCTGTCGCTGCCACTGATCGGCTGCGCGTTCGCACAGCGGTGCGCGGCGGCGGACGAGCAGTGCCGGACCGAGGCGCCACCCCTGGTCGACGGCGTGGCCTGCTGGCACCAGCACACGCAGCCGGTCACGGCGGCCCCGCCCGCCGACCGCGGTGCCCGCGCCACCGCCGACCGTGACGCACGCGCCACCGCCGACCGCGGTGCCCGCGCCACCGCCGAAGGGAACACACCGCTGCTGGAGGCCGTCGCCCTGCGCAAGGAATTCCGGGGACGCCGCCACACCCCGCTCGTCGCCGTCGACGACGCCTCCCTCACCCTGCACGCGGGGGAGACCCTCGGCATCGTCGGAGAATCCGGGTCCGGCAAATCCACCCTGGCCCGGCTCCTCTCCCACGCCCACCCGGCCGACGGCGGCACGATCCGGCTCCGCGGCGAGGACGTCACCCGGCCCTCCCGCACGGCGCTACGGGCCCTGCGCCGCCAGGTGCAGATGGTGTTCCAGGACCCGTACGCCTCACTCAACCCCCGGATGACGGTGGGCGACATCATCGGCGAGCCCCTCCGCGTCCATGGGCTCCACCCCGACCGCGCCGCACGCGCGCAACGCGTCGCCGAGCTGCTGGAACTCGTCGGCCTTGACCCGGCCGTCGCCGACCGCCTGCCCCGCGCGTTCTCCGGCGGCCAGCGCCAGCGCATCGGCATCGCCCGCGCCCTGGCCCCGGAACCCTCCGTGCTGCTGTGCGACGAACCCGTCTCGGCGCTCGACGTCTCCGTACAGGCCCAGATCGTCAACCTGCTGGCCGACCTTCAGCGCGACCTCGGCCTGGCCCTGCTGTTCATCGCCCACGACCTGGCGGTCGTACGGCAGGTCAGCCATCGCATCGCGGTCATGCACCGGGGGAGGATCGTCGAGACGGGACCCGCCGACGAGGTGTGCGTGAACCCGCGGCACCCCTACACCAGCGCCCTCCTGGCCGCCGCGCCCGAACCCACCCCGGCCACCGCGGAGGTGCTGGAGACTCACCCGGTATGAGGACACACAAGCAGACGCCGCAGACCTCGAAACCCCTGGCGAAGCTCGGCTTCCTGACCATCGGGCTGTTCGACGCGGCCGACCCCCGCCGGGGCCACGAGTCGACCCTGGAGATCATCGAACTGGGCGAACGCCTGGGATTCGACAGCGCCTGGGTGCGCCACCGGCACCTGCAATACGGCATCTCCTCACCCGTCGCCGTCCTGGCGGCCGCGTCGCAACGCACCCGCCGCATCGAGCTGGGCACGGCCGTCATCCCCGTGGGATGGGAGAATCCGCTGCGGCTGGCCGAAGACCTGGCGACGGTCGACATCCTGTCCGGGGGCCGCCTCAACCCGGGGGTCAGCGTCGGCCCGCCGAACCACTACGACCAGGTCAAGGACGCGCTCTACCCCGACACGGCCGATGTCGAGGACTTCAGCCATGAGCGCGTACGACGACTCCTGGACTTCGTACGCGGCGAACCGGCCACCGACTTCAGCGGCGTCGAGGGCTTCGAGGTGTTCTCCGACCGCGTCCAGCCGCACGCCCCGGGCCTCGGCCGCCGCATGTGGTACGGCGGCGGCAGCCTGCGGTCGGCCCGGTGGGCCGGAGAGCAGGGCATGAACCTGCTCACCAGCAGCGTCGTGAAGGCGGAGGAGTCCGAGAACTTCGCGGAAATCCAGCTCTCGCACATCCGGACCTTCCGCGCCCACCACCCCGACGGCGACCGCGCCCGGGTCTCCCAAGGGCTCGTCGTCATCCCCACCGACACCGCCTCGCCGGAGCAGCGCGCGAAGTACGAGACTTACGCCCGCAAGCGGCTGCCGCGGACCGCCACGCCCCAGGGACCGGCGCGCATGATGTTCGCTCCCGACCTCGTCGGCACGTCGGAGGAGATCGCCGAACGGCTCGCCTCCCACGCCGCCTTCCGGGAGGTCGACGAGGTGGCGTTCGCGCTGCCGTTCACCTTCGACCACGACGACTACGTCCAGATCCTCACCGACATCGCCACCAGGCTCGGCCCGGCATTGGGCTGGCAACCGGCCGCCTGATCTGTCCTCCCGTGAAGGAGTCGGGATGTGGTGGAGGCGCGCGACCGCGTCCTCCACCACACCCCCGGGGCGTCAGGCCATGGCGCCCGCCGGTTCTTCCTCCGCAGCGGTGAGCTGTGCGATCAGGGATTCCCGGGCCCTGGCCACACGGGAGCGGATCGTGCCCACCGGGCAGTCCGCCACGGCCGCGGCCTCAAGGTAGGACAGCTCCAGCAACTGGGTGAGCACGAACGCGTCCCGCTGCGGCGCGGGCAGCCCCGCCAGCAGCTCGCCCAGGGCGACGCCCTCGTCGAACCCCGGCACACCGCACGGCTGCCTCCGTTCCGCGGCCGCCTGCCAGTCGTCGGTTCCGGCGACCCGGGGACGGGACGACACCCACCGGATGCGGTCGGCCACCACACGGCGCGCGATCACCAGCAGCCACGTACGCGCCGACGACCGCCCCTCGAAGCGGGGAAGGCTCCGCAGCGCACGCACATAGGTGTCCTGCACCAGGTCGTCCGCCGCCTGCGGATCCCCGCTCAGATGCGCCACATAGCGGCGGATGTCCGCACGGGTTGCGCGGACGAACTGCTCGACGGCGGCCGGGTCGCCGTCACGGGCCGCGAGCGCCCATGCCGTCACGGTGGCGTCATCACGCATGCCGACCCTCCCCACACCGCGCGCCGCTCACATCGGGGAGGATGACCGCATGCACTGCTCGCTCATCCGAACGGCCGTCTCCGCCCGCCTCGACGGCGAGGAACCGCCCCCGGGCATCACCGCGCAGCAGTTGGCCGCCCACCTCGACACGTGTGCCACCTGTCGGCAGTGGGAGGCCCGCGCCCGAGCGCTCACCGAATACATCGCGCGCCTGCGGGACGCGGACACCGACCCGGGTGGCCCGGACGACCCGGGCGCCGAAGCCCCGGACCAGCCACCGCGGGCGTTCTGACGTCGCGCAGCGCGCAGCCCCGGCGCCGCGCGGAGGGACAGAACCGACCGCCGCACCGCGCCGGCCGTCCGCCCCGGAACATTGCCGCGACCGCGCACGCCGTGGGGCGAGGAGCGCGGACGCGGGCACGGATGCCATCGGCATCCGGACAGGAGTCATCATCGGGAGTCCTTCACATGATCCGGCCACCGTGTCGCACGGCACCGGCACAAGAGGTGGCCAGGGCGCGGCAACCCCGCGACGCGATGAACACACCCGGGAACGCCCTGGCAGGGAACACACCAGCTGTCAGCCGACAGCAGGCCCCGGCGGTGGACCCCGCAGCGAAATGCAATGGGCGAGCAGCAACTCCCGCGCGGTGCGCCGCGACGTCTCCCGCATCGGGCCTGCCGACGGCGGCGCGTCGGGAATCACGGCACCGAAGACGACGACCAACGGTGCGAACAGCCGGATGGCCGCCGCCCGCGCCAGCCGGAAAGCGGCCCGCTCGCCACCGCACAGCCACCACGCGCTCAGGAGCGCGACCAGAAGATGCGCGGCGACCATTCCGGCCATGGTGCCGTGCATGACGTCCGGCACCATGGGATGCGGCATCCGGGCCATCCGATCGATGGCCATCCCGCCGCCGCCATGGTGGCCGTGCCCCGCCATCGCGGGGGCCGCGCCCTCGCGGAGATGGCGGCTCAGCCCGGCGTCCCGCGCCACCCGCGCCGCGTCACTCCCGGAGAGCCGAGCGCGCCCCGGTCCGCACAGCAGGGCCCTGGCCCATTGTTGCGACAGTGACATCCGGGACTCGCTGCTGCTGCCGCCGCCGGACAGGGCCTGGCCGAACGAGAAGACGGTGTGCAGCGCCGCCTGTGTGCCCACGGTGAGCCCGCCGACCGCCACCGGTCGGCGCTCCCGGCCCGTGAAGCACCACGCGCCGACCGCCGTGACCGCCAACGCGGCCAGCAGGGTGGACGTCGGCACCCGCATCCCCGACATGACGATGTGCCCCAGTGCCGCGGCCAGCACGCAGACGACCGCGAACACCGCGGCGCGCACCGTCCTGAGCACCTGCCCCGCATCCATGTCGCCGCCATCGTCTCAGCAGCGCGGACGCACCGGACGGCGGGGTGGGCAGGCCGTGTGGCACACACCACGGACAAGCCAAGGGAACTGGACCCCGTTCCGGCCCGACTCCCTGTACCGGTACGGCTCGAAGACGTCAGGAGACCGGTATGGAAGAACCTCGGCAGTCGTCCTACGGGACGCGAGGGTTGGCGCCACCGCCCGCCCTGTGCGGCTTTCTGCTGCTGCTCGCGCTCGCCTTCGGCGTGTCGCACGCCGTCGGAGTGCAGGCCGGACCCGTCGCACCCGGCATGCACGCCACGTCGACAAGCAGCGGCGGCGACGGTGGCGGCGGCGCGGACATGGGCGACATGCGGAACATGGGCCACGGGAACGGCCGCTGATGACCACGGAACCGTCGCCGCCCATCGTCACCACCGACCTGACCATCGGCGGAATGACCTGCGCGGCCTGCGTACGGCGCGTCGAGAAGAAGCTCGCCAAGCTGGACGGCGTGTCCGCGTCCGTCAACCTGGCCACCGGGAGCGCCCGCGTCAGCCACCCGCCGCACATCCGGCACGGGGAACTCCTCGCCACGGTCCAACAGGCCGGGTACACCGCCGCACTGCCGAAGCCGCGCCAGGAGGTCCCTGACGACGCCCCCGACACCGCACACCGGCAGCGCGAAAGGCTCCTGATCACGGCGCTGCTCGCCCTCCCCGTACTTGTGCTGTCGATGGTGCCCGCCTGGCAGTTCCGCAACTGGCAGTGGCTGTGCTTCGTCCTCACCGCACCCGTCGCCGTCTGGGGCGCGTGGCCGTTCCACGTACGAGCACTGCGCGGGCTGCGGCACTCGACGGCGACCATGGACACCCTGGTGTCGCTCGGCGTGGCGGCCTCCTTCTCCTGGTCGGCCTACGCCCTGTTCCTCGGCGGCACGGGCGGGCCCGGGATGCGGATGCCGTTCAGCCTCCTGCCCTCAGCCCCGGACGGCGTCGCACACCTCTATCTCGAAGCGGCCGTCGGCGTGCCGCTGTTCGTGATGACCGGGCGCTTCCTGGAGGCACGGGCCCGGCACGGCACGGGAGCCGCGCTGCGGTCGCTGGCCCACCTCGCGGCCAAGGAGGTGTCCGTACGCGAAGACGGCACGGAACGCCGCATCGCCATCGAGGAGTTGGCGGCCGGACAGGTCTTCGTCGTGCGCCCGGGGGAGCGGGTGGCCACCGACGGCGTGGTGGTGGAGGGCCGTTCCGCCGTCGACCTGTCGCTGGTCACGGGGGAGAGCGAGCCCGTCGAGGTCGCGCCCGGCTCCTCCGTGGTCGGCGGGGCCGTCAACGCGGGCGGACTCCTGCTGGTCCGCGCCACGGCGGTCGCAGCCGACACCCAACTCGCCCGCATCACACGCCTGGTCACCGAGGCCCAAGCGGGGAAGGCCCGGGCACAGCGGCTCGCCGACACCGTGGCCGGGGTGTTCGTACCGGTCGTCCTGACACTCGCCGTGACCGTGCTCGGGTTCTGGCTGGGCGCCGGAGCCGACCCACAGGCCGCGATCACCGCGTGCGTGGCCGTGCTGGTCGTGGCGTGTCCGTGCGCGCTGGGTCTGGCCACGCCCACCGCGCTGATGGCCGCCACCGGCCGCGGGGCCCAGCTCGGCGTCCTGGTCCGCGGGCCACGGGCGCTGGAGGCGCTCCGCCACGTCGACACCGTCGTCCTCGACAAGACGGGCACCCTCACCTCCGGACACATGAGCGTCGCCCGGGTCACGGCCGTGCCGGGCGGGCTGGGGGAGGAGACGGTGCTGCGGCTGGCCGGGGCGGTGGAGCGGGGCTCGGAGCATCCGCTGGGCCGGGCGATCGCCGCGTACGCCGAACACGCCCTGCCCGCGAAGCCGCCGTTGCCCCAGGTGACCGACTTCGCCGCGACGGCGGGCCGGGGAGCGCGCGGCCTGGTCGACGACCGACGAGTCGAAGTCCTCGCCCCGGACGACGCGCTGCCCACCGAACTCACGGAAGCCCTCGCGGCCGCGGAGACGGCAGCGCACACACCCGTCGTGGTGCGCGTCGACGGGGTGACGCAGGCCCTCATCGCCGTCGGCGACGTCCTGCGCCCCGGCAGCTACCGGGCCGTGCACCGACTGCGGCGGCTCGGCGTACGCCCGGTCCTCGCCACCGGCGACCGGGAAGCCCCGGCCCGCTCCGTCGCCGCCGCCCTGGGCATCGAAGAGGTCCACACGCGTCACACGCCCGAGGAGAAGGCCCGCCTCGTCCGGGAGTTGCGGGAACAGGGCCGCCACGTGGCGGTCATCGGCGACGGCGTCAACGACGCGGCGGCACTGGCGGGCGCCGACCTCGGGATCGCCATGGGCACAGGCTCGGACGCCGCCATCGGGGCCGCCGACGTGACCCTCGTACGCGGTGACATCGAGGCGCTGGTGGACGCGGTACGGCTCGCCCGGCGCACCCTCGGCACGATCCGGGCCAACCTCCTGTGGGCCTTCGGCTACAACGCGGTGACGGTGCCGCTCGCCATGGTCGGCCTGCTCAACCCGATGGTGGCCGCGGTGGCCATGTCGGCCAGCTCCCTGCTGGTGGTCGCCAACAGCCTGCGGCTGCGGGCCTGGCAGCCGTCGCCCGCCCGCGGGCGCGCGCCGACGGCCTCCCGAAGGCTCCCCTGACGACGGCTGCCATGCCTTGTGTACAACGCCCCGACGACAACCCGGAGCCACCGACCGATGACCGCGCACCCCTGGCGACCCACCTGCCGACGCCTCGCCGACACCCTCTTCGCCGCGCTCGCACCCGCCACCGCGTGCTGCCTCGCCCTCGGGGGCCTCATCGCCTGGACCGCCTCCGGCACGGCGGGCGGCCCGGCACGGATCGCCATCACCGAAGGACGCGTCCTCCCCGCGTACGCCGACGGCTGGGACACCGCCGCGTTCTTCCGCATCACCAACACCGGCGGCACGGACGACCGGCTGCTGAAGGTGACCTCCCCCGCGGCGGCCGGCGCTCCCACCCTCAACCGTCACCGCATGACCGGCGGGGCAGCGGCGTACGGGCAGAAAGTGGCGTCCGCCGCCGTCCCGGTCGGCGACGGCATCACCATGTCCCCGCACGGGCTGGACGTGAGGCTACGAGCGAAGACGAAGTGGCGCGCAGGCGACCTCGTACCGTTCACCCTCCACTTCGAGCACGGCGGACGCATCGACACGCGAGCCAAGGTGGCCCGCGCCGACATCCGGTGAAGGGTGGGACAAACACGCAGGAACTCACGGCACATCCGCTCCGAGTGCGGCCGTGTACTGGTGAGCTCGCCTATCGTCAGTTCCCCATGGAGCGAAGTCGTTGAGCAGCTCGGCGAGAGCGTGAAGCACTCGTCCCACCCCCGCCTGGGGCTGTCATGCCGTGTGGATGGTGACGCTCAAGACCGGAAGCACCCGGCCTGGGGCGACCTCTCGTTCGCCAATGCGCTCGGCTCCCATACGCAGGTAGAACCCTTCGGCGTAAGGGTCGGATTCCAGGGTCAGGGTGTGAAAGCCCGCGCTGCGGGCCGAGGCGACGGCGTGTTCCCAGAGCGTCCGCCCCAGCCCCATGCCGATCACCCCAGGTTCGAGGAACAGGTCTGCCAGCTCGCCGTGCGGAGGTTCGCCTGCGATCTGGTAATAGCCCGTCACCACACCGTCCCGCTCCGCGACCACGACGTGCCCGTCACGAATGGTGGCGGAGCTGACCGACAGCATTTCCGCCATCCGATCCAGCATCGCCTGTGGATAACCCCAGTGCCCCTTCGACCGCCGAGTCAGCGCCGTGAGCACTCCTGCCTCATCGGGCTCAGCAGCTCGTAAGATGATCTCGTTCATGGGGTGGAGTATCACCCGCCTTGCTCTTCTGGAGCGAAGGGATTTCACTTGGCAGACCCCGGTCGCACCCCGCGCCAGGACTCTGCGGGGTCCAGCCGGATGGTGACTGCACGGGGGCCGATCAGCTCGGCGTCCATCCCGGCAAGGAATGGTTCACCGTCGTGTCGGGAACCGTCGCGCTGATCCTCGGCGAGCGCGCCCTACGGGTCGAGGCCGGTCAGGCTGTCGAGTTCTCCACCATGATCCCCCACGCCATCAAGGCACCTTCCGCCCGCCGGAGTGGGGCCGCCTGACTCATCGGGACGGCAGACCCAGCCACGTCGAACAGAGCTGACGAGGCGGTCGTTCAGGACGCTTCGCGGCGGGGCAGCAGCGCCACCGCGAGGGCCGGAACGGCGGCGAGGACCAGCCAGGGCACAGCGGCCGGGAGGCCCAGGTCGAGCAGGGAGCCGGTGGCCGAACTGCCGACGAGGACGATCAGGCCGGACACGGAGGACAACGCGCCGGTGTAGAGGCCGAGCCGTCCGTCCTCGGCGAGGTCGGGCACCCAGGCGCGAGCTGCCGGGACGACCAGCATCTGGCCCAGGGTGAGCAGGACGACGAACCCCGCCGCGGGCAGCAGCCCCACGACACCCGACCACCCTGCCGGGCGCGCGGCGGCCACCACCGCGAAACCGGCCGCGATGAGCAGCAGCCCACCCGCCATCGAGCGGCGCAGATCAAGCCGGTCGCCCGCCCACCGGGTCACCGGGAGCTGGGCGCACACCACCAGCAGGGAGGACAGCGCGAACAGCCAGGACAGGGGAGTCTGCGAACCCGTCGCGCGCTCCACCTCGTCCGGCAGGGCCAGGTAGAGCTGGTTGTAGGCGAGCAGATAGGTGCCGTACGCACAGCACAGGGCGAGGAAGCGGCGGTTCACCAGCAGCGCGCGCACCCCGCCCCGCTCCCGGGTGCGGATCCGGCCGGGAATGTGCTGCGGCATCAGCCGCACGTGCCCGGCCAGGACGAGGACGAACACCCCCGCCCCGGCGAGGCACGCGGTACGGAAGTCCACGACCAGCAACAAGCCGCCCAGCAGCGGTCCGACGAAGGCCCCGGCCTGCCCCGCCGCGCTGAACAGGGCCAGCACCCGCGTACGGGGGCCACGGCCCCCCTGCTCCCAGATCACCGCCTGCCGGGCCACCTCGGACTCCACCGCCGGCGAGAACAGCGCGGCGGCGAACCCGATCAGCAACACCGCGCCGACCACACTCCAGACCGCCCCCGCGTACCCCAGCCAGGCGAACCCGGCGATCCGCAGCACACACCCGGCCAGCACGACCGGCCGCACACCGTACCGGTCCACCAGCCAGCCGCCCACCACGAACAGGCCCTGCTGGCTGAAGGTCCGCAGCCCGAGGACGAACCCGACCAACCAGCCCGCCATGCCGATGGCGGCGCCGAGGTGTTCGGCGAGGAACGGCAGCACGGCGTAGAAACCGACGTTGAAGGCGAGCTGCGTCAGGATCAGCAACCGCAGCAGCGGCGACAAGTCCTTCCAGGCCCGCTCGCGTGGCGGCTTGGGGACGCGGGTGGTCCGGCCGGTGCGGGCCAGGACCCGGGAGAGGGGATCGGTCATCGGGGGTTCCGTCGGTCTGTGCGGGCGAGTACGGGGCGTACGCGTGGCTCCGGGGTGCCGTGCCCATCCTCGTGCACAGATCCGCGCCGCATCCGCGCGGGTCCCGCGCGCCGGATCGTTCAAGGCCGGCGGCAGGCCCAGCGGCCCCGACCAGTGTCCCGCTGGCCGGGGCACTGCGCGCCTACGCGACCGAGCCCGCCCGGCGGGGCTTCGCCGACGACTGGAAGGGCACCCTCGAGCCGGGCAAGGCGCCGGACCTCGCTAGGACGCCTGGGCCTTGTCGTACAGGGCCTTCGCCACATCACCGAAGTACGGGCCGAACATCTGATTCGGCAGGAAGACGTAGCCGAAGCTGTTCACGGAGACCTGCAACCCCGTGCCGGTGGCCTCGCTGAAGCCGGTGAACCACGGACCGCCGCTGGAGCCGCCCGTCATGTTGCAGGCGAGGCCGTGGTCCTGCGTGAGCAGGAAGTCCTTCGAGCTGTTGCCGCTGCAATAGATGAGCTTCGTGCCGTCGTACGGCGAGGCGGCGGGGAAGCCGAACGAGTACATCTGCTTGTTGTAGCCGCCGTTGAACTGAAGCCCCTGCGCACCCACGACCGAGGTGAGTTTCTGACCGTTCAGCGGGGCGACGACCGCGGCGCCGATGTCGTAGTTCATGTCCTCACTCGCCTCCCACTGCGGAGTGGTGAGCGTCGTGGACGCGGCCCACTGGCCGTACGGCGCGTTGCCGTTGTTGTACGCGGGCACGAAGACCCAGTTGGTGTGCCAGCTGCCCTGGTACTTCACACAGTGCCCGGCGGTGATGACGGTGCTGGCGTTCTGGCTGGTCACAGCATTACCGGTGCAGGAAGCGGTACGCCCCTGGAACGTGAAGAACACCCGGCCGGAGGTGGTGACCACGTTCCCGCTGCCGGTCCATGGGCCACCGGCCTGCGGGAAGGAGGCGGGAGCGGCCGTGGGTTCGACGACGGTCGACGGCCCACCGGGCTCGGGTGTCTTCAGCCGCTTGGCGGCCTTCCGGGTCAGCAGCAGATCGAGCGGGGTGGCCGAGCGCATCCGCTCGGCGGTCCAGAAGGTGCGGGCCTTGTGCTGTTCGGCCGTCGAGGTGGCGCGGGTCGCCGCCGACGGTCCGGAGGCCGGTTCGGGGGTCGCCGCGTTGGCTGCGCCGGGAGTGAGCAGACCCCCGGTGAACAGGGCTCCGACGGCCAGCAGAATGCCCGCGGCAGTGCGATGGCGTCTCACGCATGTCTCCTTCTGCCGTGCCCGGACTGGTGGGCCCGGACAGGGTGGGGGAACGAAGAGCGGTGCGGATAGACGTGCGAGAGGCAGCGTGCCACGGGAATCTTGACTTGTCAGGGGCGCGTTGAAGCATTTCTCGTCCGGACGCCGACCGGGCCCACGCCGAGACCTCCGCCCCCCATCCGGCCCACGATGCGCCCCGGCTGAAAGAACCTCAGACCGCAGGAAGCCACCCGACTTGAAGTCGCAAATGCGAGGGAAAGGCCTCCTTCAGCGCCGCAACAGCCAGATCAATGCACCACAGGGTTGGCATGTGCGTTTGTATCCGACAAGGGCCCGGGTACGTACACCCGGGAGGTGGTAGCCCGTGAGTCAGTCCCTCGCAGCTGCCGGTACGGCCACCCGCCCGCTGGCGGAACTGGCGCTCACCGGCGATCTGAACCATCCGGCCCGGCTGACGGCGCCCGACCTGCTCGCCTGGCCCCAACACGACGCCGACGTCAGCTTCGAGTGCGCCACCAGCGGAACCCGGCACCACCGCTTCACCGGGCCGCTGCTGCACGATGTGCTGGCCACCGCCCGCCCCGGCTTCGACCCCGCCCGCCGCAAGGACCGCCTGCGCTTCCTGATCGCGGTATCCGGAACAGACGGCCACCACGCCCTCCTCTCCTGGGCGGAGATCGACCCCGACTTCGGCCGCGCACCGGTCCTGCTCGCGGTCACCATCGACGACACCTCCCTCGACCGCGCCGGTCCCCAGCTCGTCCTGCCCCAGGACCGCTGCGGGGCCCGGCACATCAGCGGCATCACCGCGATCCGCGTGGACGGCGGCTACACCTCATGGACGTGACCCGGTGAGCTGGGCGAACCCGACAGGCGTCCTGATCGTCCAGCACCTGCCGCACGAGGGCCGTACGCCATCGGCACCGCACTGGAGGCGGCCGGGTTGTCGGTGCGGGTCTGCCGGACCTGGGCCGGGGACCCGGTCCCGGAATCGCCGGACGGACTGGCGGCGCTGGTGGTGATGGGCGGACCCATGGCGGCGTACGACGACTCCCCGGCGTTTCCGACCCGCTCCGCCGAACTGGCACTGCTACGGGCCGCGCTGGCGGCCGAGGTCCCCGTGCTCGGGGTGTGCCTCGGCGCGCAACTGCTGGCAGTGGCGGCGGGCGGCACGGCCCGGCCCGGCGACGGCCCGCAGATCGGCTGGGGAGCGGTACGGACGACCTCGGCCGCGCCCGCCGACCCCTCTTCGCCGCAGTGCCCGAGCGGCTTCGCGTACTGCACTGGCACGGCGACACCATGGGCCTCCCGCCCGATGCCACCCTGCTGGCCTTCTGCGGCCGCTACCCGGTCCAGGCGTTCCGGATCGGCGGCTCGGCCTGGGGACTCCAGTCCCGCGCGGCCCGGACCACGACCCGCGCCTTCTGCACCTCGCAGGCGGCGACCTGGGAGGAACACTTCGCCGCCGACGGCCCCCGCTACGCGGCAGCCGTCACCCGCATGGAACTGCGCCCGGGGCAGCGGATCATGGACATGGGCTGCGGCACCGGCCTCGCCCTGCCCGCACTGCGCACCGAAGCCGGCCCCAAGGGCGCCGCGCTCGGCGTGGACCTCACCCCGGCAATGCTCACGGCCGCCGCACGCGAAGGACGATCCGACCTCGCCCATCTCCTCCTGGCCGACGCCTGCCGACTGCCCCTGCCGGGGGGGGATCGTTGGACGGCATCTTCAGCGCGGGCCTGATCGACCACGTTCCCGACCCCATGACCGTTCTGCGCGAATGGGCCCGCGTCACCGCCCCCGGCGGCGTCCTGCTGCTCTTCCACCGCTCCGGCCGCACCGAACGCGCCGCCCGCCACGGCCGCCCCCTGCACCGTGACGACCTGCTGGCCGAGGAGAACCTCCACCCCGCGCTGCACGCGACGGGCTGGCACCTGCTCCGCCACGAGGACGCGGCACACCACTTCCTGGCCCGAGCGGTGCGCGTCGGCTGACGGCGCGGCAGGCCGAGGAGGAACCCGTCAGACCTCCGACTCGCCCCAGGAGGTGACCTGCACTTCGTCGCCCTCCGACAGTTTGCCCGGGCGCAGCACGGCGTACTTCGCCCCGAAGGCGATGCCGCCTTCGGCAGCGCGGCGGTAGATGGCCAGGGTGCGCAGCGGCTCGGGGCCCGCCTTGGCACCGGACTGCTGGTCGACCATGGTGACGGCGCAGCGGATGGCGAGCTTGGCGTAACCGAGTTCCGCGTTGCCGATGGTGATCCGGAGGGCGCGATCCTCGGTGTGCGGGGTGTTCCAGCCGTCCACGACGACGTTCGGGCGGAAGCGGTCCATGGGGAGGGGCGAGGCGCCGCGCTCGCCCAGCCGCTCATTCAGCAGATCCACAGTGGACCGGGAGAGGAGGTGGATGGCACAGCTGTCGGCGTACCCGGACGTGCCGGGCGTACGGCCGTCGGTGACCCGGTCGTGGTCGGCCGGAACCCGCACCAGACGGCTCGGGGCGCCGAGAACCTCGGACAGCCACGCGGCGGCTTCGTCGCCCTGGTCGATGCCTCTGAACGGCGCCCCGAACAGATCGACTTCTCGAGGCCGACCAGAGACATCGACGTCGATCCCGACCGGATCCAGGGCCGGGGCGTGCAGCATCAGCCGTAGCCCGTCGGGACTGATCTCGGGGCGGATCAAGGCCAGCCGCGGGTCGCGCCGTTGGCTACGGAAGACACCTTCCTCACTGGTCACCATGAAACTGCGGTCATGGGCGAGACCTGCGGGCGTCAGCTCCGCGGTGTGCATCCGCATTCCACCGCACCCCTTGATGGGATACGACACCAGCTCCACGACCCTGGCCACATGCTCCCCCTGTCCGCGCGCGCCACGCCCCTGTGATCATATGGCCGCGCGACCGGGCGGCAATCGAAATACGGGCGACCCGCCCACTTCCTCAGGCTCTCAGCAGCGCATGGGCGATCGCGGTTTGCCGTGCGTCGAGCGCGCAGCTTCCCTCTTCGATGTCCCACAGCGCGTTTTGCAGGATGCGGGCAAGGGTCCAGGCGGTGGCCTTCCGGCACCACCCGCTTACAGGCCACCGCCGCCTACAGCTGATGAAGCCAAGCGTTGAGGAGCAACGCCGAACCGACCGCCACCACCGCCGACAAGAGAATCGGCCACGCAGGACGCCGTCCGACGGACACCAACCGCTCATGGGCCCGGTCGGCGGCCACCGTGCCGCGCAGCACTCCGAGCGCCGCCACCACAACAGGCACCGCGACCGCGGCATGGACCAGCCAGGCACCCACCAACGTGGGTCCACCCCAGGACCGCTGGTAATCGTGCGCGTCGACCAGCGGATACAGCAGTGCGTTGAAGAGCGCCTGTCCCGCCAACAGCGCCACAACCCATCCGAACACCCCTAACGCGATCCCACATCCACCCCGCACCACACGAGACCTCCGGGAGTGCCTGATCTCTCCCGCCAGCCTCCTGGCCGAAGCAGGAAGAAGGCACAGCCCTCTCCCTGCCTCCACCCATGCAGACACGCCCACCAGGCGGCCCAAGACTGAATCCGGAGTGGTTCGGCGCGCCCCGTGGCGCTGAGTGGTACCCATGCCGTCAGCGAACCACCTCGCGCATGCGGACCCCATCGTGCTGGCCCGAGAGATCGACCTCGGGCTATCCCCCTGGCGAACCCGTGCCGTACGCGGCGCGCCGGGGGCGGTGATGGTGCTGGCTGCGCGTCCTTACTCCTCGGGTCTCCACGCGACGCGCGAGGTGTAGTTCAGCTGGCTATGGGGTCAGGTTCTGGGTCGTACTTGGATTCCGGCTCGGTCGTATGCGCCGTAGGTGATCTGGTCTTCGGCGATGAGCAGTACCACCCAGGAGTTGCTCCGCTCCCACACCCGGTATGCGTGGAACGTCTCCTCATCGTCGGGGAGCTGGTAGGCGCCCTCGGGCAGCGGGTCGCCGAGGCGGGTGCGGAGCAGTTCGGACATGCGCTGGTACAGGGCGGCGAAGTCCTCGGCGGTGGCCTCGGGGTCCACATCCGGTCGGCTGTGGAAGGGGCCGAACTCGTTGTCCCATTCCCGCGGGTCCTCGGGAGCGGTGAAATAGGCGAAGGGGTGTTCCACGAAGCAGCCCGTCCGGCAGTCGGGGTGATCGCAGACGGCGGTGGGGTCCGGCTGTCGGAGGCATCCGGGAGCCTCTCCGAGGAGCAGCCACCAGTCGTCCACCAACTCCTCCCCGCTGATCCACCAGGGCTCCTCCCAGCCCACGCCCGGCGCATCGGGGTCCTGACCGTGACACCAGCCGTTGCGTGCGAAGGCGTCCTCGAATGCCTGTCGGCTCCAGGGCAGATCCGCGAGTTCGATCATGCGGTCCACCAGGGTGCCGTGGGAGGGCAGTAGCTGCATGGCCATGGACGGACGTTATCCGGCGGCCCGCACGCGTCATCGCCCACCCTGGCAGTATCGGGGTATGAGTGAACAGATCATTGCCGCGTGTGACGGGGCGTCCAAAGGGAACCCCGGCCCCGCGGCCTGGGCTTGGGTCATCGCGGACACGAGTGGCGAGGTTGGCCGCTGGGAGGCCGGGCCACTGGGCGCCGCAACCAACAATGTGGCTGAACTGACCGCATTGCAGGAGCTGTTGGAGGCAACCGACCCGGCCCTGCCTCTTCAGGTGCGGATGGACTCCCAGTACGCCATGAAGGCAGTCACCACATGGCTGCCCGGATGGCGACGGAAGGGATGGAAGACAGCTTCGGGCTCACCAGTGGCCAACCAGGGCCTCGTGATGCGCATCGACGAACTGCTGAAGGACCGCACAGTCGATTTCGTCTACGTCCCGGCCCACCAGGTCGACGGTGACCCGTTCAACGCGGCTGCGGACCGGGCCGCCAGCCACACCGCCCGCACACAGCAGGCCGCAGGAACCTCGCTCGGCTCCGCCCTGCCGCCGCCGGAGCCCCAGACAGCTCCCCGCTCAGCCGGCCGCAGCCGCCCGTCGGCGTCGCAGACGACCACCAAACGGCGAACGAAGGCCGCCCGCCCAAGCGGCGGCTCGATCAAGGCGAAATTCCCCGGCCGCTGCCGCTGCGGCCAGCCGTACGCCAAGGGGGAGCTCATCGCGAAGAACCCTGACGGCTGGGGCCACCCCACCTGCGTTACCGAGGCCAAGACGACTGGCTAGAGCACAGCACGCAACCGCTGCGGTGCGGTGGCGCCAGGAGACGGAGGGACGATGGGAAGCTTCGAGGTCGGGCAGACAGTCGTACGGCGCGACGTCTACCGGGGGCGGGTGTGGAGCGAGCAGGCGCTGCGGCTCATCTCCGACACCGACACGGCGCTGGTGACGGTCTGCTGCCCCGGAGCCGAGGCCCGGTGGCCGTCGCTGTACGCCCGGGCTCGGAGCACCGGCGAGCCGTCGGTGCGCACGGAGGCGTTCGAGGCGATGGCGGCGGGGGAGTGGGAGCTGGCGTCTGCGGTGTGGCAGGAGACGGTGCAGATGCTGTGGAAGCCGCCCGCGGCGTGGTTCAGCATCAACGCCTTCTACGCCCCTGACGGCGACGGGCAGCGGCTGCGGAACTGGTACGTGAATTTCGAGCACCCCACCCTCCGCACGGCCAACGGGTTCGACACCTTCGACCTGGCCGTGGATCTCGTCATCGACCCGGACCTCAGTAAGCTGCGGTGGAAGGACGAGGACGAGTACGCCCACATCCGGCGCCTCGGGGTCATTTCCGACACCGAGCACCAGGCGGTGGAACGCGCCCGGGCCCAGGTACTGGCCATGCTGGAAGACCGCACGGGGCCGTTCGCGGACGTCGGCCAGTGGGCGGCCTGGCGCTGGGACGCGTCCTGGCTGCCGCCCAGCCTTCCCGGTGACAGCCCGGGAACGCCCTGAGAGGCCTGTACGAGGCCCTGACGGCGGTGCCCACCGCCGTCAGGGTGCACGGCCGCGCCCGCATTCCACGCGATGGCGGGAAGGGGCCAGACCGCGTCCGACACGTGAACGTGCCGGACCCGGCTGTGTCAGCCATTCATGGCCGCCCAGAACTCCTCGAACGACATCTGGCGATCGCCGTTGGTGTCGAGCGAGTCGATCAGCTCCTGGGCCTGCGACTCGGTGATCTCCGAGCCCTCCAACTCCGCCACGACCTTACGGTATTCGTCCGCGGTGACCAGGCCGTCCCCGTCGACGTCGTAGCGCTCGAAGACCTTCCGCGCCGCCGTCTCCATGATGTCTGCCATGTGCTTCCGCCCTTCTGCGATCTTCGCTGACGGGCCCAGGTTATCCGTCGCCCCGCGGGCGCTGCCCACCCCGCCCAGGACCTGTCCGGGCTGGTTCAGTCGGCGTCAGGTTTCTGCTCCGCCGCGGTGTCGTAAGCGGCGCGGGCCTCGGCGATGGCGGACCGGTGGCGCTCGGCCCAGCCCACCAGGCCGGCCAGTGAGGCGTGTAGTTCTCGGGCCATGGGCGTGAGGCTGTACTCGACCTTGGGCGGCACGGTCGGATAGACGGTGCGGATGAGCAGCCCGTCCCGCTCCAGTCGGCGCAGGTTGAGGGTGAGCATTCACCGACTGATGCCGTTGATGGCGCGTTCGAGTTCGGTGAAGCGGACTGGGCCGTGGGCGGCGGCGATCAGGATCCCGATGCTCCACTTGCCCGCCACGCGGTCGAGCACCTCGGTCACCGGGCAGGCTTCGTCCTTGACCGCTTCTGCAACACGGGTGTGACTGCGTGACATAAATGTGCCTCCTTCCGCTGGGCAGCAAGGTTACCGATGATGACTGCTGTTACAAGTCGTGCACCAAGGGGGAAACGTGTCTGTTCGTGCTCTCGTCGTCGATCCGTCCGCACCCGCCGCTGTCCGCCTCGCCGAGGTTCCCGATCCCGTGCCCGGACCAGGCCAGGTCCTGGTGGACGTCTCCCATGCCTCCTTGAACTACGGCGATCTCAACGACGCTCGTTCCGGTCGGGTGCCCGTGGGTGCGGTGCTCGGTTCGGACGCCGCCGGGGTGGTGGTTCAGGCTGCCGCCGACGGAACCGGCCCGGCGGTGGGCGCCCGGGTTGTGGCCCTGACCTCGGGGGCGTTCGCTGAGCGCGTCGCTGTCGACGTGGGTGCGCTTGCCGAGGTGCCCAAGGTCCTGGACCTGGCGAAGGCGGTCGCCCTGCCGGTCGCCGGAGTGGCCGCGCTGCGCTCGCTGCGGGCCGCCGGGCTCGAGGCGGACAAGAGGGTGTTGGTCACCGGCGCCTCCGGCGGGGTCGGCAAGTTCGCCGTCCAGTTGGCGGCGCGGGCCGGTGCCCACGTGATCGCGTCCGTGGGCTCGACGGCCCGCGGGGAGGGGCTGGCCGACTTCGGCGCCGACGAGGTGCTGATCGGCCTGGACGGACTCGAGCAACCCGTCGACGTGGTCATCGACAGCGTCGGCGGCCCTCAACTCGTTGCGGCATGGAGCCTGCTCGCTCCCGGGGGCAGCGTGCAGAGCGTCGGCTGGACTTCCGGGGAGCCGGCGGTCTTCCCGCCGTACGCGACCGTCGGCCCGACCAAGTCGCTGATGTCCTTCGTCATCGAGGGCCATGTCGGCCCGGACCTTGCCGTTCTCACCGAGCTGGCCGCGGAGGGGGCCCTCACTGTCGAGATCGGCTGGCAGGGCTCCTGGGACCACTTCGCCGAGGCCGCCGAGGCGCTCCGCGGGCGCCGTGTCTCCGGAAAAGCGGTCCTGAAGATGTCACGCAGTGAGCGGCATGCGCCGACGCTTCCTCCGCAGGGCTAGGGGACGTCTTGTCGATCATGGTGTGAGCCAGATGAGTGTGCTGGCCAGGGTGAGGACTGCGTGGAAGCGGGAGGGCTGTTTCTCGTAGCGGGTGGCGATTCCGCGCCACTGCTTGAGTCGCTGGAAGCACCGTTCGACCACGTTGCGGCGCCGGTAGAGGGCCTTGTCGAAGCCGCACCGGGGCTCGCGGCGGCGGGCCCGGCCTGCGAGTTGGTCGACGCGTTCGGGGATGGTGGCCTTGATGCCTCGCCGTCGTAGGTAGGCGCGGAAGGTGCGGGGCGAGTAGCCCTTGTCGGCCACGACCCGCTCCGGCCGCAGACGTGGCCGCCCCGGTCCACCTCCGGCGATGCGGATCCGGTCGATCACGGCTTCGGCCTGGGTGCAGTCGTTGCGGGTGCCCGCGGTGACGAGGAATGCCAGGGGCCGGCCGCGTCCGTCGCAGGCGAGGTGGATCTTCGTGGTCAGCCCGCCGCGGGAGCGTCCGAGTCCACGCTGGTCGAGCCCCCTTTGGCAGCGGTGTGCTGATGGGCTCGCACGATGGTGGAGTCGAGGGCGACCAGCCAGTCCACTGCGGTGGTGCCCTGGGCCCTGGCCAGGAGGCGGTCGAGGGTCCCGTCGACAGCCCAGCGGGCAAAACGGCCGTGCACGGTCTGCCAGGGGCCGAACCGCTCGGGCAGGTCCCGCCAGGGCACACCGGTACGGAACTTGAACACGATGCCTTCCAGCACCTGGCGGTGATCACGCCACCGTCCACGGGCCCGGCCAGCCGACGGAAGCCACGGCGCAATCACCGCCCACGCGGCATCGGAGATCTCAGGCACATCCCTCATGACCATCCAACGAGCCGATGATCGGCGAGACACTGCCTAGGACGTCGATGGCGATCATGTGCGGGACCAGATAACGCTGCTGCCTTCACAGAGATTAAGGCGCGGGTGCAGTTCATCCGTGGCGTTCCACGGGCAGGGCCTGCGTCACTGCCTCCTCAATTTCGCCAGCCAGGGATGCTCGGGATGCACACGCGTCAGCCACCCGCTGAGAACAACGCGCCGCGCCTGGCTCAGCAGCGGCAGGACCCCGTCGAAGTCCGCCTGATCCTTGGGCCGTGCCGCCTTCGCTTTGAACAGCAGAACCAGCTCCGGCACCAAATAGGGGATGCCGTCCGTAGTACGTTCGATGATCGCGTCGTGCGGCAGCCGCAGGCGCTCGTCCCGACGGCAGATCCACGTCCCGCCCTCGTGCGGCTCGCGGAAGACATCGAACAGGAACTGTCCGCTCGCCGGATCCCGCAGCCAGGTCTGATGCGTGGCCGCGAGCGCCTCAGGTCCTGCATTCGCCCAGACCCGTCCCGAGCCCACCGCGTCGAACACGTACTCCGGGAAGCGGTCCCGAACCTCCGCGAACCCCGCCGCGGGCACCGCGATCTCCAGATCGCCGTGGTGCCGCGACTGCCCTCCGCGGAACAAATCCAGCGCCCAACCCGCCGCGATGCACCAGGGCGCACTGACGTCGCCCAACCGCTCCGCGACCTGTTCCGGCCGCCAGGCATCCGCCCACCGAGCGTCCAGTCCATCCGCATCAAGGACAGCGCCGCCGGGCGGCACAGCATCGGTCATCGGCACAACGTACTGCCTCAACTGGTGGTTCAGAGGAGGTACGAGGCCGAAACCGACAGCCTGGGCCAGGCTTCCGGCCTGCGGTGCCGCACTCCCGGCGAAGCCCGGTCCCTTGCAGGGGCGGGCACTTGCCCGGCGGGCCGCATCCTGCCGCGACGACAACCAAGTGGTCCGTTGGGGCTGTTTACAGCAGCGTCGGCGCGTGGAATTCGCCGAGGCCGGAGTCCAAGTCCCGGTCCAGCCAGTAGCGGCGCGGTTCAGCGAGCATGACGTCGACGCTGACGGCGAGGATGCCGGGGATCTTGGCCAGCTGGTTGTCGATGAAGAGCGCCAGGGCGGAGCGGTCGGTGACCAGGCCGATGGCGAGGACGGACATGTCGCTGGCGACGTGGGCGGCGAGCCGGGTCCGGGGGAGCTGGTCGATGCGGCGCATGACGTCGGGGGTGTCACCTGGGGCCACTCGCAGGTGGAGCATGAAGGGGGTCTGGAAGCCGACCCATTCCGACACGATCTCCAGGCGCGCTCGGGACGGGGCGAGCGCGATCACCGCGCTGTGCGAGTTCGTGGTCGCCGCCCCCGACAAGGGCACCACGATCAACAGCGGGCTCATCAAGGGCGGCTCCGCCACAAACGTCGCCGGGCAGGCCACCGCCAGCGTCGACATCCGCGTCAGCAGCGTGGCCGAACAGGTCCGTGTCGACCACGAACTGGACGCCATCCAGGTCAGCGACCCCCGCGTACGCATCGATATCGAACACACCTGGAACAGGCCGCCGATGACCCTCAATGCCGCCTCCGCCCCCCTGCTCGGCCTCGCCCGAGAGGTCGCCCGCGAGCAGGGCCGCGACGACCTGCCCGACGCCGCCGTCGGCGGCGCCGGCGACGGAGCCCACGCCCAGGGCGAGTTCATCTACCCCGACACCGTGCCCGCCCTGGTCGCGGGGCTGCTGGGACGACTGGCACAACCGCTGCGGGATCGAGAATGTCAGCACGTCGTCGGGACCGTAAGTACGGTACTCAGGCTGAGAGCTCGAAACGCAGAGCGGCGACAGGCATGCCACCAGCCGCTCATTGGCTCTCGAACCTGAATGGCACCTCCGGGAGACTGGAGACCTGATGCCGTATCTGAAGGAGTCGTGATGCAGGTAGCCGTGGTCACCTTCGACGGGTTCAACGAGCTCGACAGCTTCATCGCTTCTGCGCTGATCAACCGGCGCTGTAAGGACGGCTTGGAAGCCTTCATCACGACGCCGACGCCGGTGGTCACGTCGATGAATGGTGTCGAGGTGACGGGACAGCGTCCGATGGAGTTCGTGACCGAAGCCGACGTCGTGCTGATCGGTAGCGGGGTGAAGACGCGAGACGTGGTCGCCGACGACCGGCTGATCTCCGGGCTGCTACTCGACCCTTCGCGACAGCTGATCGGTGCGCAGTGCTCCGGCGCGCTGGTGCTCGCTCGGCTCGGGTTGCTGGAGGGGATGCCGGCGTGCACGGACATGAAGAGCCGGCCCTTTGTCGAAGCCTGCGATGTCACCGTGCTGGACACGCCGTTCCACGCCGAGGGGAACATCGCTACGGCGGGCGGTTGCCTGGCGTCCCAGTATCTCGCCACGTGGGTGATCACCCGAACGCTCGGGGAGGACGCCGCGCGCGAGGTCATCGACTACGTGGCTCCGGTCGGCGAAAACCAGGAGACTGTCGAGCGCGCCATGCGTGCCGTTCACACGCGTGAGATTGCACTACGCTGACGCCCCGCGGTCAGCCGTTCGGGACCGGGGCCCAGCTCCTCCGAAAACGATTCCTTCTCTCTTGACGCAGAGTTGCTGCCCGGAGAAGTCGAGAAACCTGAACCGGGGGGCATCTGACCGTCTGGCTGCCCCTGGGGCATCCGCCACCGTCCGAGGGCTCAAAGGTCCTTTCGCATCAGAACGCACATTGTCTCGTGGCGACGGATCGTCCCGTCAGGTCCTTCCTCGTCCCAGGCATCGGGCTTGCGGGCGTACGCGGCGTAGCCCAGACGTTCGTACAGGGCGCGAGCTCGAGGGTTGTTCTCCTCCACGGCGAGTTCGGCCCTGCGCCTGCCGCGGTTCCTGATCCTTTGCTCGGCGGTTTGGATCAGCAGCGTTCCCAGGCCGCGGGACTGGAGTGCCGGGAGGACAGCGAGCTGCCACAAGGTTCCGGATTCCTCGGAAGCCTGGTAGTCGATGCCGCCGATCGCCACCGGCAGATCCACAGGGGTGCATACAGCCAGGTAGTCCACCTCGCCGGCCGCGGCCCGCTCCAACGCGCGCTCTACTTGGCGCAGGTGGGCGGCTGAGCCCGACCAGGTGCATGACGGCAGGTCGCGGGGCACAAGGTCGCGCACGCTGACGGGAATGACGATGGTGGAACCGGTGTATTCGTGCGCAGTGGTCACGGCCGTGAGCATGCCAACTTGCGCAATGGCAGGGCAACGCATTTCTCCTGCCTGGACCACGTGCTCCGGCCCGGAGAGGACCGGCAACTGGCCGTGAAGAATGAATTCGGGGACGGCTCACCTGGACGGCCTCGGGCCGTGCGCTCCGTGCGGGCCCTGGTGTTGCGCCTGGCGCGGGAGAATCCTGACTCGGCAGCATCACCAACCGCTCCCGCTCCGACTCTCTGCGCGCTGGGCTGATCAGCCGGTTCGCCATCAGCACCGCGAGCGGTCCAGCGCGTCATCGTCCGCCTGGCCTCCAGCTGGCGCACCACCGCTGTCAACAAGGCCGTGCACCGCGGCTCCGGCACCCGCTCGATCGAGGCGTACGCAACCGCTCCAGCTCCGAGCCCCGTTTGCCCTCCGGCGGCCGCCAGCACGGCTCCAGCCCCAAGCCAGGTGTGGGCGGGACGCTGTCCTGAGGAGCGGTTCACGTACCGGGACTTCACCGACCGGCGGCGGGGCCAACCGGGTGCTGCTGCCGCGTGTCTCGGTTCTGGCCCGGCAGGTGTCGGAGGCCCGCGCAGGGGCCGAGCGGCGCGTGCACGAGCCGGTGGCCCGCGCGGCACACCGGGCCGATCCCACGCTCGCGTCGGCACGGCTGAGCGCTCTGACCAGTGGCTTCCGAGCTGTCTCAGGAACAGCCCCCGCACTGGTGTCTCCGTTCCGTGGTATTTCTTCGCGGGCTGGTACCGGAGTTCAACCAGGACGAGCCGCACCGGTACTTCCTCGGACCGGTCGAGTGTCAGCCGCCCGGGCGAGTCCTTCGGGCGGGTGGACGACGACCTTCACCGTCCCCCACCGGGCGGCCCGGGCACAGGTTGCCGCCACAAGCTGATCGTTCTGTCTCTTCCCGGCAGATGCCGCTTTCGCCAACCGCGTGACTGCGTCAAAGCGGAGGCGCCCTACAGGGGAAGCGGAGGACGAACGACTTTCAGGTCTCGACACGGTGCGGTGGGAGGGCATCCCTGGAATGGTCAGACCTCGGCCTACGGCTCGTTCTTTGTAGCGCCCTCGGTGGAGGACAGCCACTGAGCGGCGAGGTTGGTGACCATCGCGCCGCCGCGGTCGCTCAGGTGGATGTGGTCCACGAAGAGTTCGAGACCGTTGTCGCGAGCGACCTCGTCCGAGCTGTATCCGAGCAGGTAGTACTTCGTGGCCGCCAGGTAGGCCGTGGTGAAGCTGAAGTCGTAGGTGGGCCGGTGGTCCTGGTCTTGAAGGTGCTCGGTGAATCGCTCGTTCACGGGCACGTAGCCGACCGTGGCGCGGGTGGCGGTCTCCTTTATCGCGGCGTTGTAGTCGCGGAGCTTGTGGTTGATCTCGGAGTCGAGGTCTTCGCCCAGCGGGGGCAGGGACATCAGCGCGATGCGGGCGGAGGTCTTGTCCTTGATGCGGTCGATGATCGCGCCGAGGTTGTCCCGGTACTCCTCCAGGGGGACCCCGTCCCGGACGTCGTTGGTGCCGATGAGGAGGGTGACTGCATCCGGGTCGCACGCCACGATGTCGCTGTCGACGCGCCCGCGCAGGTCCGCGCTGGTGTTGCCGTTGTCGCCGGCGTTGATGAACTCGTATCCGCGGAACTCGGGCTTCTCTCGCAGGTCGCCGACCCAGTCCCGGCCGAGCGTGCCTTGGGTCATGCTCGCGCCGGCCGCAACAACTACCGGACCGCTGCCCTTCGGGCGACCGTCAGCGCATGCGTCGGCGGGTGGGTTGGCGGGTGAGCGTAAGAACGTCAGGTAGCCGACGGTGCCGGCGGCGCTCAGCCCGGTGAGGACCAACGTGCTCAGGGTGATGACGATCCGCTTCTTCGTGAACAGCTGGTTCATGGTCAGTATCCCAGGGCGATGGTGTGGCCGGCGGTGGCCGGGTCGGTCAGCGTGGCGAGGATGGCGTGGGCGAGGTCGGTTCGGCCCGAGCGCCGGCCGGCCCACCCGGCGGTGGCATCGGGCATCAAGTCAAGGGTGCAGAGAGGAGAGAGACCAGATGCGGACTCAGACGGCAGGCCGACCAGGCCCCAGCCGCCGCGGCGGTCTCCGTGATCACGTTGTCCCATTCGCGGAGGAGCGCGATGAACTCCCCGAAGGCGTCCGGGCGTCCGGCAGCCGTCCCTACCTTGGCGATGTCCGCGCTGTTCCGGATACGTGGTCCCATGTGACCGTGCAGTTCCCTCGTGGGCTGCTGCCACTGCCGGAGAAGACGGTGCAAGGCCTGTTCGCTGTCCCGATCAGCGGGGCGTAGCGGCATGGGCGCGGTGTTGGCCCGCTGGCTGACCGACCTCAGCGCACGCGCTGGCGAGTTCACCTCAGCCGACCCCCCACGCTCACCTCGGTCACGCTGGACCTCCTGGCGTCCGTACTCGCCCGCTGCCTGGAGGCTGGAGAGGAACTGACCCCAAAGACCCGCAGGACCGCCCTGAGGGCTCGCATCAACGCGTTCGTCGAACAACATCTCGCCGAACCGGGCATGACTCCCCAGGCGATCGCGGACGCCCACCACATCTCCCTGCGCCATCTCCAGCAGTTGCTCGCCGAGGACGACACGTCACCGGCGGCCTGGATACGCCACAGCCGTCTGGAACGCTGCCGCCTCGACCTGGCCAACCCCCGCCTGAACACCCGCCCGATCCAGGCCATCGCCGCCCGTTGGGGCTTCACCGACCCGACGCACTTCAGCTGCCTGTTCCGTGCCGCCCACGGGGTACCGCCGCGGGACTACAGAAATCTTCCGCCCGCGGCGTGCGCGAATCGTCAACCACCCTGCGCGAACTGACAAGGCCGCATGCTGTTGCCCTCGGCATTCTGGACGCCGAGCGGACGCGAGACACCGCTTTCTGGCCCGGGCGGTGCGCTTCGGCTGAACCCTTGCGGCGGGCGAAGAGTGGAGATGGTCCGTCCTCGCCACCCGCGGGCTCTCGGTCGCCGACGCCGCCTGGATACGTCCAGACAGTGCGGGGTGATTTTCCTTCTTTCGGGTGGTCTTCCCCGGCTGTGCCCCCATGCGTGGGTCCGTCCCCAGACACTCTTATGGACAGAGGGCGGCAGGTTGAGGAGGGGGATATGGCGGGCAACACCGTTCTGTTCGCGGTCCGGGAGCACCCCGGGGATGACACGGCCGGGGCCGAACAGCTGCGCAGGATCCGTGAGGCGGTCGAGGCAGCCGGGTTCGCGGTGCGGTGGGCCGGGACGGGCGCCGAGGCCCGGACGGTGCTGCGAACCGAGGCCGGTATGGCGGCGGCGTTGGTGGACTGGGAGCTTGATCCGAACGACGGGTCGGGCGGCGGGCCGGACGGCGAACCGGGCGGCGCCGCGGTGCTGCGCGACATCGCCCGGCGGTTCCAGGGCCTGCCGGTTTTCCTCATCGCGGCGGACGAAGGGTTCGAGGACCTGCCGCTGTGGGTGTCGGAGACGGTGGTCGGGTACGTGTGGCCGGAGGAGGACACCGCTGCCTTCATCGCCGGACGGATTGTCGGCGCTGCCCGCGCCTACCGCGAGGCCGTTCTGCCACCGTTCTTCAAGGCGCTGCGCCACTTCGACGATACGCACGAGTACTCCTGGCACACCCCGGCCCATGCCGGCGGCGTCGCCTTTCTGAAGTCACCGGTGGGCCGGATCTTCCACGACTACTTCGGGGAGCGGCTGTTCCGCAGCGATCTGTCCATCTCGGTCGAGGCGCTCGGCTCCCTGTTCGAGCACACAGGGCCCATCGGCGAGGCGGAGCGGAACGCGGCCCGGGTCTTCGGCGCCGACCTCACGTACTTCGTCCTCCACGGCGATTCGACCTGCGATCGCCTGGTCGGCCACTTCAGCGTGACGCGTGACGAGATCGCCCTCGTGGACCGGAACTGCCACAAGTCGGTACTGCACGGCCTGGTCATCTCCGGCTCGCGGCCGGTGTATTTGATCCCTACGCGCAATGGCTACGGTCTCGCCGGGCCGCTGCCCCCGGGCGAGATCCATCCGGATACCGTGACCGCCCGGATCGGCGGAAACCCCCTGGCGCGCGACGCGCTGTCGCCCGACGCCCAGTACGCGGTTTTCACCAACTCCACCTACGACGGCCTGTGTTACGACGCGGTCCAGGTCGCCCGAGCGTTCGCGGTCAGCACGCCCCGGGTCCACTTCGACGAGGCGTGGTTCGCCTACGCCCGCTTCCACCCCCTCTACGCCGGGCGCTACGGGATGTCGGTAGGACCCGACACCTTCCCCGGCCCGGATCGGCCCACCGTCTTCGCCACCCAGTCCACCCACAAGCTGCTGGCCGCGCTGTCGCAGAGCGCCATGGTGCACATCAAGCCCGCCCCGCGAGCCCCGGTGGAGCACGACCGGTTCAATGAGGTGCTGATGATGCACGGCACCACCTCCCCGCTGTATCCGATGATCGCCTCCCTGGACGTCGCCACTGCGATGATGGACGGGCCACAAGGCCACTGGCTGATCGACGAAGCGGTGACCGAGGCGGTCCGCTTCCGCCAGGCGGTGGTGCGGATCGGCCGTCGCATCAAGGCCGCCGGTGACCGTCCCGCCTGGTTCTTCGGGGTCTGGCAGCCGGAGACGGTGACCGACCCGTCCAGCGGCGAGCGGCTGCCCTTCGACGAGGCCCCGGCCGAGCTGCTGCGTACGGAGCCCTCGTGCTGGGAGCTGGAGCCCGAGGCGGATTGGCATGGGTTCCCCGGGCTCGGCCAGGGCTACTGCATGCTCGATCCCCTCAAGGTGACCGTGACCTGCCCGGGGACCAACGCGACGGGCCACATGGCCGATTGGGGCATTCCCGCCCGGATCCTCACGTCCTACCTGGCTACCCGGAACGTCGTGGTGGAGAAGACCGACAGCTACACCACCCTGGTCCTGTTCTCCATGGGCATCACCAAGGGCAAGTGGGGCACCCTCCTGGACGCCCTGATGGACTTCAAGTCCCTGTACGACGAGGACACGTCGCTCGACCGTGTCCTGCCCGAACTGGTCACCGTATATCCGAACCGCTATACCGGCGGAACACTGCGCGGTCTGTGCCAGGAGATGCACGACTATCTGCGCGAGGTGAGTCTGGTCCAGCTGCTCGACACCGCCTTCCAGGAGCTGCCGGAGCCGGTCGTCCCTCCGCAGCTCTGCTACCAGCGACTGATCCGCGGCGGCACGGAGCGGGTGCGGCTGGCCGACGCGGCGGGTCGGGTGGCTGCGGCCATGGTCACCGTCACACCGCCCGGAATCCCGGTGCTGATGCCGGGCGAGAGCATCGGCACCGGGAACGGTCCGCTGCTGCGCTATCTGACCGCCCTCGAGTCGTTCGACCGCCGCTTCCCCGGATTCCGCAGCGAGACCCACGGGGTGACCATCGACTCCGAAACAGGGGACTATCTGATCGAGTGTCTGTCCCGGGAGGAGGAAGCTCACCACAGTGCTCTGGGCGAGCCACGCAAGATCGTCGTCCCGGCCCCGGCTCCTGCCGAGCACGCCGTGCCCGCAGATACGGAAGGCCGGCCTCGACCCTGAGAGCGTGCTTCGCACGCGTCGTCGGCCCGCGCCCGGCCACGGGAACACCGCGCGGGCCGCGGAGTTGCCCGAGGCGCTGCGCACCCCTACCTCGCCACGCACCCGCACCAGTAACAGGTCACCGCAGCCGTCGATGTCGGCCCGTGGACGGAGCAGAAGATGGCCGCCGTACCGGCGCATCGCTCCGAGGCGGAGCGGGGGAGCCCTGCCAGGGGTGATCGCCGGCCTTGTGCCGGATGCGAGACGGCCGCGAATCCCCGATTCCCCTACGATGTTTGCGTGAACATCAGACGGGGCGGGGACACGCGGAGGATGCCCGCCGGGTTGGTCGCTCTGGCGGTAGGCAGTTTCGGGATCGGCCTGACCGAGTTCGTGATCGCGGGCCTGATGCCCCAGGTGAGCCGCGACCTGGACGTCTCCGAAGCCGCGGCCGGGTGGCTCATCTCGGGATACGCCCTGAGCGTCGCGATCGGCGCGATCCTGCTGACCGCCGCCACTACCCGCATCCACCGAAAGGCCGTCCTCGTCGGGTTGGTGGCGTTGTTCGTCCTCGGCAACCTGCTGTCCGCCGTGGCACCCACCTACGCCGTGGCGCTGCTGGGCCGTATCGTCGCCGCTCTGTGCCACGGCTCCTTCTTCGGTATCGGCTCGCTCGTCGCCCGCCGGATGGTCCCGCCGGAGCGGGCCTCCCGCGCGGTTGCCGTGATGTTCGCCGGGCTGACGGTCGCCAACGTGCTGGGCGTGCCGTTCGGCGCCCTGGTCGGCGAACGCTGGGGCTGGCGCGCCACGTTCTGGGCGATCACCGGGATCGGCGTGCTGGCCGTGGCGGCCATAGCCGTGTGGGTCCCGGCGCGAGCGGGCGCTGTCGACGAGGCCCACCGGACAGCCGGCCTGCGCCCCCAGCTACGCGCCTTCCGCTCCTGGCAGGTCTGGCTGACCCTCGCCGCCACCGCGCTCAGCTATGGCGGCATGTTCGGGGCGTTCAGCTACATCGCGTACACCTTCACCGAGGTCACGGGATTCTCCAGCGCCGATGTCGCCTGGCTGCTCGTCGTCTACGGCGGCGGCCTGGTCATCGGCAACGTCGCCGGAGGCCGGGCGGCCGACCGCAACCGCGACCGCACGCTGATCGTATCCCTGACGGGACTCGCCGCCACCCTTGTCGTGTTCGGGCTGCTGGCCGAGGGGCAGGTCGCGTCCGTGGTCCTGGTCTTCCTGATGGGCCTTTTCGGATTCGCCAGCGTCCCCGGCATGATCACCCGCGTCACGGACGCCGCCGGCGGCGCGCCGCTCGCCGCCAGCGCCAACGTCTCGGCCTCCAACGTCGGCAACGCCCTGGGCGCCTGGCTCGGCGGCCTCGCGATCAGCGCCGGCCTGGGCTACACCGCACCGCTGTACGTCGGCGCCGCGGTCGTGGCCCTCGGCCTCGCCGTGATGGTGGTCACCGCGCGCACCGGACCTGCCGCCTCATCCCCACCAACCGACCCTGACCAGGCGACTGCTCCCACCTGGCCGCCCCAGGAACCACGGCACACAACGACCCGAGGTGCCGGCAGGTGATGAACGCCTCCGCCCAGGGCCAGGTCCGCATGACCAGGTGCACCAGTACCCCGGGCGGTCCCGCCAGCCACCACTGACAGCCGATGGTCCCACGTTGAACGCTCGCTCACCGGAAAGGTGCCGTCGTGAGGTTGCCGGGCCCGGTGGGTTGGTTGCCAGGTCAGCGTCAGGTCGTGCAGTAGGCGATGCCGCGCATGGCGTTGTGCCAGCCGCGGCACCAGCTACGGACTCAGCCCTCCGCGTCGGAAAACCTCTGCGCGAGATCGCGGTGCTTGTCTGCGGCCAGCTTCCCCTGGGCAGGGCTGATGGTCGATCCAGCCATGCGGCTCAAGCGTTCGACCTCCTCCGAGAAGCGCAGGTGCTCGCGCCGCGCGTGCTCACGGCAGGCAAGGCAGGTGACGCGATCCGGGCGAGGAGAGGTCATCGCGTATGGCACCCGCAGCCCGCATCCAGTAGCGACGAGGCTGGGCAGGTCACCGGCCAGACCAAACGTGGATGCCAAAACGTTGCGGGTAGCGGCATCGCCGTGGACCACCATCGACTGAACGTGGATGTGCGGATCGTTCCCGCCCATGGATCCTCCCTGCCCCGGCGACTGGACTGACCGAGAGTGCTTTCGCCCGGCTGCATCGTGCAGGAAGAGTCTGCCATGTGCCCATGCCCCCCGCTTTCGTGACGAGGGTCTCCAGACAGCCGCCTCCCGGCTCGTGGTGTACACCTCAGCCGACGCACACCGGTGCGTCGACAAGGCCGCGGTCACCTATCGGGCTGGGCAGTGACGTCGCCATTTCGGTGCGAGGGCCCAACAGTCCGCCGTGCGCCGGGCTCCCGGTACGAGGTCCGGGGCGGGCGGTGGCGTTTGGCGCACAAGGCGATGCTGCCGAGGGACTGCGCGTCGGCGCGGAGGAAACGTCGTCGGTCGAAGGCCACCGGTGCTCCTGGGACGATGATGCGCAGGCGCGCGCGGACGCGGCATCGGATCGACTTGGATGAACCGCCGGGCCGCGCTCCTCACGTGTCGTTCATCGCCCTCCCGGGAACGCCGCGCGTCGGCCGCAGCCGACCGTGGCGAGCGCCAGAAGGCGAGAGCGATCATTCCACCCGGAAGATACGACGCGCCCACGCCTTCGACGACGACAGCCCCCAGGGCGCCACCCGCGAAGATGGCCAGGTTGAAGCCGCTGGTGGCGGGCGCACGACCGGTCGTGCGCCCGTCCGGCGGTACGAGCGGAACAGGCTCAGCAGGCCGCGTCGACGGAGCTCAGCTTGTTGTCGTGGGCAGGGTGGAGGTCGCCCTTGAACCACCCCGGCATGGTTCCCAGCCGCCCGGTGTAGGTGCCGTCGTAGAGGACGATGGGGGTCGGTGTCCTGTTCCAGGCCGAGGTCGCCTTGCCGTCGAGGTAGCCGGGGACATGGTGTCGACCGCAGCTGGGAACGACCCAGAGCAGCCCTTCACCCCCGTAGTGCTGGAAGAAGCACGTGCCCGCTCCACAGCGGTCGTAGGCGTCCTGCGCGATGACGTCGCCGCTGGTTCCAGTCACCCTGTACAGTCCCTCGACCCCGGCGACTTCGGTGAAGCGGGTCTCGGACGCGCTTGCGGCGTTCGGCCCGGCAAATGTCGCCGCGAGCGCGGCGACACCGGCGAGCCCAGTGAGCAGTTTCCGCACGGATCTTTCCCCCTTTGGTGAGGAGTGTTGTGCTGGAGGTGCTGATGTGGCACAGCAACTTGTTGTGATCAGTTGGCCAGGGGAGTGGAAGGGACGGGCGCCGCAGTACGGTGCCCGTCCCTTCATGTCCCCCCCTGGCCGTTCTCACATCGTGGCGTGCGCCGTCGGCGGCGAGTTGGCGATGCGTGCGGTGTTACTTGTCTCTTGGCGCGGCCTGCTGTGATGCGGTCAGACTGTGCAGTGCCGCCTGCCGGAGCTCTCTGGGCGCCACGCCATACGCGGCGCGGAACGCGCGGCTGAAGTCCGCCGGACGCAGAAACCCCCACCGGGCGGCGATGGCGCTGATCGAGCGCCACCGCAGCCCGAGGTCGGTGAGGTCGGCGTGACAGCGCTCCAGACGGCGCCGGCGGATCGAGGCCGCCACGGTCTCTCCCTGGTGCCGGAAGAGCGTGTGCAGGGAGCGCACGGAGATGTGATGGTGTGCCGCGACGTCCGCCGGCCTCAGGTCCGGATCACCGAGGTTGTGGTCGATGAAGGCGTTGACGCGGGCCAGCAGGGCCTGCTGACGGGTCTCGGCCGGAAGGTCGTCGTAGGCTCCGAGGTGCTGGGCCAGGCAGGCGCCCGCCAGGTCGAGCGTCATCGCCCCTAATCGGTTCAGATCACGCGGGTCGCAGTCGGGGCCGTAGGCGTCCAGTGTGGTCATGAACCGGGCAAGAATCGCTCCCATGCCGGTGCGGGTCGACAAGGGCTGGGCGACCAGCCGGTGGACCTTGTTCGGCGCAAGCGGAAGCTCCTCGCGCGGCAACTGCACGATGACCACCTGGGTATGGCGGCCGGCGTCGGGCACCTCGCCTTCGAACGGGTGCGAGAGATCGAAGAGCACCATGTCCCCGAGTACGAGTCCGGAGTCCTGACGCCGCTGGCTGATCCACAGGGGGGTGCCGGAGACGAAGGCCAGCTGGTACGTGCCCGGGTCGGCCCGCCGGATATCCGCCCAGGTGCGTCTCAAGTACGCGGGCGGGCTGTTGAACGCGGCCACCCGCACCGAGCCCAGGCCCAGCACCGAAGCCCACGCGGGGAAGCCCGCTACGCCGTTCGCGCTGCTGAGGGTGAGCGGCGCCAGCTCCCGGGAGACCAGCTCGCCCCAGAACGGCAATTGCTCCTCCGCGGGCAGTTCCTCGTTCGACACGTTCAGCCACATGGCACACCCCCGAAATCACCGCAGCGACGACCCTGCCGTCCCCCCATCCAACGATCGTCGGCCTTTGAAGCATCGGGGGCGGTTTCTCTGCGGTGGTGCGCGTCCCTTGGTGCGTTGGCGCTTGTTGATGTCGCTCGGTGCGTGGGTGGCACAGATCGCCGCCATCATCCTCGCCGCCCAGCTGCACACCGAGCGTTGCACCGGCCGCCCGATGTACGACTCGGCCATCGAGTGCGCCGCGCGGACCCGTTCCCGGTACCGATTCTTCTCCGGCACACGCTTCATGCTGAGCGATGAGTTTGGGCGGCGGTTCGGGTCTGCCCTGGCATGACTCGAATCATCGCTGACATCTCGGTCTCCCTCGACGGCTTCGTCACCGGGCCCGACCCCGGCCCGGACAACGGTCTGGGCACCGGCGGCGAGGCCCTGCACACCTGGGCGTTTTCCGATGACCCCGACGACCGCCGGGTCCTGCGTGAGGCGACCGCCCGCTCGGGCGCCGTCGTCCTCGGCCGCCGGCTCTTCGACGTCGTCGACGGGCCGAACGGCTGGGACGACAAGACCGGCTACGGCGCGGGCGAGGTCGGCAAGCCCGCGTTCGTTGTCGTGACGAGCTCGCCTCCGGAGTCGGTGCGGCTCACCGACCTCGACTGGACGTTCGTCACCACCGGCCTTCCCGACGCCGTCGCTGCCGCGCGAGAGTGCGCCGAGGTGGCGTCGTCGGACAGCGGCAAGGACCTCGACGTCGTCCTCATGGGCGGCGGCGCCACGATCGGCGCGGCGCTCGACGCCGGGCTGGTCGAGGAGCTGACGCTGCACCTCGCGCCCGTCGTGCTGGGCACCGGGACGCCCCTGTTCACCGGCGGAGCGCCGCGCATGCTGGTGCAGCGGAGCGTGACCCCGACATCGACCGTGACGCACCTGACCTACGACGTCCTCTAATCTCCGAGGTGGTTGGATCGCTCCAGGACCGGTGTTCCGGAGGTGCGGCTTCCCGCGGTCGAAGCTGCGGGAAGCCCTGAACGGTGGGCAGACTCAGATGCAGATCACGATCTTCCCCCGCGTGTGTCCGCGCTCGGCGTATGCGTGCGCTTCCGCGATCCGTTCGAGCGGGTAGGTCCGTTCGATGCGTGGTGTGTAGCGGCCTTGCCGGCCGAGTTCGCCCGCTGCGGCGAGGAGCGTGGAGTCGTTCTCCGCGTTGGCCAGATGTACGCCCAGGCGATGCGCGTTGGTGTGGTCGGCGATCGTCGACACGCGAGCGGGGTCGCCCACGATCGCGACGAGATCGGCCAGGGACCCGGAGGCCGCGGTGTCGAGCGCGATGTCGACACCGTCGGGAGCCAGGGTGGCGAGGCGCTCGGCGAGGCCGGTGCCGTAGGTGGTGGGAACGGCTCCGAGAGAGGTGAGGAACTCGTGGTTGCGCTCGCTGGCCGTCCCGATCACGGTGGCGCCCTGAGCCACCGCGATCTCGACCGCGGCACTGCCCACGCCTCCGGCGGCGCCCTCGACGAGAAGGGTGCGCCCCCGCAGGGAACCGAGCGCCTTCAGCCCGCCCATCGCGGTCACGGATGCCAGACCGGCGCCGGCGGCCTCCTCGTCGGTCCATGTGGTGGGCGCGTGGGCCCAGGCCGAGAGCACGGCCAGCTCCGCTGTCGCGCCGGTGACGCCGCCCAGCCCGAAGACACGGTCGCCGATGCTCACCCCCTGCACCCCCTTACCGGTCTCGTCGACCACGCCGACGGCCTCACGCCCAGGAATCGCGGGCAGGTCCACGGGGAGCACCTCGTGTACCGCACCGGAACGCACCTTCCAGTCGACGGGATTGACGCCGGCCGCCGCGACGCGGATGCGGATCTCGCCGGGCCCGGGATGTGGGTCCGACACCAGCTCGACCACAAGGGTCTCCACACCGCCGTACTCGTGATAGCGGACTGCGCGCATGAGGTTCTGCCTTTCCACGCGGCCGGGACCGGCCGTTTCATGGGATCAATGGGGTGAATGTCCGGCGAGCGCCGACGCCCTCTACGCTAGAACCTGACGTTCACGTCAGGTGCAAGTCGGGCGGGCCGCCCGAACGGAGGAGGACCGGTGCGCATCGGTGAGGTCGCCGACAAGGCGGGAGTGAGTGTCCGGGCGCTGAGCTACTACGAGGAACAGGATCTGCTCCATGCTTGCCGCAGCCCCGGCGGCCAGCGGCATTATCCCGACACCGCCGTCGGCCGAGTCCGGCTGATCCAACAGCTGTATGCCGCGGGCCTCCCGAGCAAAGTGGTCCGCCAAGTGCTGCCGTGCGTGGACTCGGGTGAAGGAAAAGCGCCCCGAGCACTCCTGGACCAGCTGGAGACCGAGCGTGTCCGCATCGACCAGCGGATCACCGACCTGTTCGCTGTGCGCGACCGACTCGACGACGTGATCGCCATCACGCGGGACCCTGATCCCGACTGCTCTCACATGCAGTGAGAACTACTCCCGCAACGACTTCAGACGTCGCCAGCAGATGAGTGCGCATCCGAGGGTGAGGAAGGCTTCGTGGATGTCGTCGCGTATCTCCCAGCGGACGCGCAGGCGGCGGAACCAGTGCAGGTGGGCGAAGGCGCGCTCCACGCCCCAGCGCTGGCTGCCCAGGCCGGAGCCGTGCTCGGTGCCGCGGCGGGCGATCAGCGGCTTCACACCGAGATCCCGGACCAGGCGGCGGTACTTGTCGTGGTCGTAGCCGCGGTCACCCAGCACAACGTCCGGTCGGCGCCGGGGCCGGCCGCGCTTGCCCCCGCACGGGCGGCACCGCTTGGAGCAGTGGGATCAGCTGGGTGACATCGTTGCGGTTGCCGCCGGTCACAGTGGCAGCGAGCGGGATGCCACTGGCGTCGGTGATCAGGTGATGCTTGCGGCCCGTCCTGCCCCGGTCGACAGGGCTTCGTCCAGTCTTGGCTCCCCCTTTAACGCCCGGATGTGGGAGCCGTCGACCGCGGCCCGGGAGAAGTCCAGGGCGTTCGCACCACGAAGTTCGACGAGCGGGACCTCGTGCAATCGTGGCCACACCCCGGCTTCGGTCCACTCGGCCAGGCGGCGCCAGCAGGTCATGCCCGAGCCGAAGCCGAGTTCCTGTGGCAGGTGTTCCCAGGCGATCCCGGTGTGCAGCACGAACAAGATGCCCTGGAACACCAGTTGGTCCGGATGCCGCTTGCGTCCCGGATGCCGGGTCCGACGCTCGACCTTCGGCAGCAGAGGCTCGATCAACGCTCACAACTCGTCATCGACTTCCCACGGCTTCGGCCGCCCCATTCCATACCTCCGGATCAGCAGTCCGGGACCGATCCAACCACCTCGAAGATCATTTCGTTAGGAGTTCTCAACGACCCACGAGGTACGCCCGCGCGGTGCGAGTTCCGCCGCAGCTCGCTCTATCAAGTGATCTTCCAGGCATTCATCGAACGTTGCTCTGGCGGGCCCCTGTAGCCATGGGGGCTGCGCCGGTCGAACAGGAAGGTCAACCATGCGGATGCATCGTCAGAATGCTGGCGCGCAATAATGCTGCGCCCACCTCAGACGAATTATTGAAGCGGGGCCTTCACCGCGATCGCAGGCAAGAGCACAGGAAACGGAACGCGAGTCCCGTCCATTTCTCCTATCCGCTGGATGCGGATACGAGTAGACGTGCCCCGCTCGGGGGTCACCTGCGCCTTATCCGACGCAGGAGCCGTGTCCTTTTGCTGCCTGTTGCTTTCCCGGGAAGCGGTCGGAGTCCCTGATGGCGTAGGCGTCGCTGCCTCGCTGGATGATCATCACGGGTTTGTTCATGCACGTTGCGGCGACGACGGCGTCGACGGTGCTGTGATACACGGTTTCACTGATTTGGTTCTCGGCGCGGCCGCCCTGGGGCGGACCGGGGGCCGGGCGGGGTCGGGGACCCGTTGTTGTCCCGTGTTCGTCGCGCGTGCATCGGTCTTCGTCTCTCCTCGATCCGGTGCGTTCCGCCATAGCGTCGTTGCGGTGAGCCTTTGGACCTCTCTGGAACCCGCCTCGACCACCGTGGACCCCGGCGGCTCGGCCACC
>NZ_RIBZ01000056.1:0-7058 GCF_003721215.1 Streptomyces botrytidirepellens | reverse complement strand
GCCGACCCTCATCGGGTCGGCCGCCGCCCGGCGGTGAAGGTCGGACGTGGCGTCAGGCGCCGGTCGCGCTGCCCGCCACCCACTGGCTCCAGTCCATGTTCCAGCCGTTGAGGCCGTTGTCCGGAGCCACGGTCTTGTCGTTGGAGTTCTTCACCACCACGACGTCACCGATCTGGGAGTTGTTGTAGAACCAGGCGCCTTCCGTGTTGGGGTCGTTGGCGCCCTTGGTGTCCGACAGGCCCACGCATCCGTGGCTGGTGTTCTGGCTGCCGAAGATGGACTTCGCGCCCCAGTAGTTGCCGTGGATGAAGGTGCCGGAGGTGGACAGCCGCATGGCGTGCGGCACGTCCTTGATGTCGTACTCGCCCTTGCCGTCGTCGTCCGTGAAGCCGACCGTCGCACCGTTCATCCGGGTCTCCTTGAACTTCTCGGAGATCACCATCTGACCGTTGTAGGTCGTGTTGTCGGGGCTTCCGGCCGAGATCGGAATGGTCTTGATCAGCTTGCCGTCGCGCACGACCTTCATGGTCTTGGCCTTGGCATCGACCGTGCTGACCTGCGAGTGACCGACCTTGAACGTGACGGTCTTCTCCTGGACGCCCTTCACACCCGACGACGCCTCGACACCGTCCAGGTCCAGCTTCAGGGTGACGGTGGAGTTGGCCTTCCAGTAGTCCTTCGGGCGCAGGTCCAGCCGGTTGCCGTTGAACCAGTGACCGACGACCTCCTGACCGCTGCTGGAGGTGACCTTGATGTGGGACTGGACGTCCTTCTTGTTGGTCACCGCCTTGTCGAAGTTGATCGACACCGGCATGCCCACGCCGACCGTCGAGCCGTCCTCCGGCGTGAAGTTGCCGATGAAGCTGTTGGCCGGGGAGACGGTGGTGAAGGACGAGTGCTCCGTGGCCTTGCGGCCGTCGGAGTCCTTGGCGGACGCGCTGATCTTGTACTGGGTGGACCGCTCCAGCTGCCCGTCCGGCTTCCAGGACTTCCCGTCGGACGATATGGATCCGGCCACGGTGGAGCCGTCGGCCTTGGAGACCATGGTCACCGAGGTGAGCTTGCCTCCGCTGACGGTGACCTTGGTGTCGCGGTTGATGCCCGCATCGGTTGCACCGGTCTTCGGCGTGATCTTGATTTGGGCGTCCGAGGCGTCCTTGGCGGCTGCCTCGTCAACCTGCGACTGCCCCTTGCCACCGCCCTTGCTGTCGCTGCTGTCGCCGTCCCCGCCACAGGCGGCCAGAGTCAGTACCCCGCTGAGCACGGCGGCCGCGGCCACCAGCCCCCTACGGCGCTTGCCGTACGTCATCACACGCTTCTCCATTTGCGACTGGACCCCAAAACCCAAGACCAAACCAGCAGACCTATCCACCAAGAACGCCTGTACCTTTTGGTCGGTTCCACGCCCAGTAAAACTGTGCGCGAGGCCACTTAGCAAAGACGCTGGTCCAGCTTATGACGCAGCGTTGCGAATCCGGACAAACCATGACAGGCCGGGATTAGTCATATGGTGCGGAGGAGGCCTCCGCCCCGGATCGCTACCGCCCCGCCCCTCCAAGTCACTACGATCGGGCACACGGGGTCAATTCGCCGCAGCCGCAAGGAGGATGCCGTCGTGTCCGCACGCCGACCGCTGCTGACCGCTGCCGCAGCCGGTTCGCTGCTGTGCGCCCTGTGGTTCGTCCCCTCCGCCAACGCGACGGTCGAGTCCGACGGGCCCTCGTCGTCCTCCGGCGCGTCCTCCGGTACGGCACGGGGCGAGGCGCCGTCCCCCTCCCGGCCCCGGACCGAGGCCGTCCCGGACGAAAACCTCGCCGACACCGGCAGCGTGGACGTCACCCCGTACCTCGCCGGAGGCACGGCCTTCCTGGGGCTCGGGGTCACGATGGTGACCGCCTCCGCGCGCCGTACGCGCACGGAGGCGTCCTGACGATGCCGTCCTGACGATGCACCGTCAGCCGACCATGCACCGTCAGTCGACCGTTGCCGCCCTGACCATGCACCGTCAGGCCAGCGGCCCCGTCACCGATTCGACCGCCTCGGCCAGCCTCCCGGACCGTACGAACGCCTCGGCGGCCGCCAGGTCCGGCGCCAGATAGCGGTCCCCGCCCGGCCCCTCGACCCCCGCCCCGCGCACCGCCGCCAGCACCGCCCGGGTCGCGGGCGCGGGCACCAGGCCCTCCCGCAGCTCCACCGCGCGGGCCGCCGCGACCAGTTCGATCGCGAGGACCCGGGTCAGGTTGTCCACCACCGTGCGCAGCTTGCGCGCCGCCGACCAGCCCATGGAGACGTGGTCCTCCTGCATCGCGGAGGACGGGATCGAGTCGACCGAGGCGGGCACCGCGAGCCGCTTCAGCTCGCTCACCAGCGCCGCCTGGGTGTACTGCGCGATCATCAGCCCCGAATCCACGCCCGGGTCACCCGCCAGGAAGGGCGGCAGCCCGTGCGAGCGGTTCTTGTCCAGCAGCCGGTCGGTACGGCGCTCCGCGATCGAGGCGAGGTCGGCCGCCGCCACGGCGAGGAAGTCCAGGACGTACGCGACGGGCGCGCCGTGGAAGTTGCCGTTCGACTCCACCCGGCCGTCCCGCAGCACCACCGGGTTGTCCACGGCGGACGCCAGCTCCCGGTCCGCGACCAGGCGGGCGTGCGCGAGCGTGTCCCGCCCCGCGCCCGCCACCTGCGGGGCGCAGCGGATCGAGTACGCGTCCTGGACGCGCGGCGCGTCGTCCTGGTGGTGCCCGGTCAGCCCGGAACCGTCGAGCACCCGCAGCATGTTGTCCGCGCTGGCCGCCTGGCCGGGGTGCGGGCGGATCGCGTGCAGCTCGGGCGCGAGCACCCGGTCCGTGCCGAGCAGCGCCTCCAGCGACAGGGCGGCCGTCACATCGGCGACGGTGTACAGCCGGGCCAGGTCGGCGCACGCGATGACCAGCATGCCGAGCATCCCGTCGGTGCCGTTGAGCAGCGCCAGGCCCTCCTTCTCCCGCAGCTCCACCGGCTCGATGCCGTGCGCGGCCAGCAGCTCGGCCGCGGGCCGCACCTCCCCGTCGGGCCCCTCGGCCTCGCCCTCCCCCATCAGCGCGAGCGCGCAGTGGGACAGCGGCGCGAGGTCGCCGGAGCAGCCGAGGGAGCCGTACTCGTGCACGACGGGCGTGATCCCCGCGTTGAGCAGGGCCGCCATCGTCTCCACGACCACGGGCCGCACCCCGGTGTGGCCGGACGCCAGCGTCTTGAGCCGCAGGAACATCAGCGCCCGCACCACCTCGCGCTCCACCCGCGGCCCCATCCCGGCCGCGTGCGAGCGGACGATGTTGCGCTGGAGCTGGGCGCGGAGGTCGGGGCTGATGTGGCGTACGGCGAGGGCGCCGAAGCCGGTGGAGACGCCGTACACGGGCTCGGGCTTGGCCGCCAGGTCGTCGATGACCCGCCGCGCGGCGGCCACGGCCGCCAGCGCCTCCTCCGCCAACTCGACCCGCGCCCCGCCGCGCGCCACGGCGACGACGTCCTCGGCGGTCGTCCCCGACGTCCCCACCACCACAGTGTGCATATCCATATTCAGGCACCCTAGAGAGTGAATCCCCGAGTGTCACCCCGGCTCCCTTTCCCCCCGCCCCGGGACCCCGCTCCTCAAGCGCCGGAGGGGCTGGGGGTGGGGCCGCTCCGCCCCGGGCGAAGGGCGGGGCCGACGACGCGGCACACGGGACGAGACGGAACGAGGCGCGGGCCCGCGCCCGACGGGGCCCGGGAGGGGACGCCGGGGCGCCCCGGCGCGAGGCTGGGACGGAGTCCCCGAAGCGGGCACGGGTGCGGAGCCCGCGGGGTGCGGGGCAGAGCCCCGAAGGCCACGCCGTGNGGGCCCGCGCCCGACGGGGCCCGGGAGGGGACGCCGGGGCGCCCCGGCGCGAGGCTGGGACGGAGTCCCCGAAGCGGGCACGGGTGCGGAGCCCGCGGGGTGCGGGGCAGAGCCCCGAAGGCCACGCCGTGCCCCCGGCCCCGGGGGCACGGGGGCGGAGCCCCCGGTTCGGGACGGGGCAGGGCGGGGAACAAAGCGCGGCGCCGCACCCTACGAACGGGTAGCCGTGAAGCCCAAGCGGGCTCGGGGCACAGCCCAGTGCGGGCCGCCCCTTGCAGGAGCCANCGGAACGAGGCGCGGGCCCGCGCCCGACGGGGCCCGGGAGGGGACGCCGGGGCGCCCCGGCGCGAGGCTGGGACGGAGTCCCCGAAGCGGGCACGGGTGCGGAGCCCGCGGGGTGCGGGGCAGAGCCCCGAAGGCCACGCCGTGCCCCCGGCCCCGGGGGCACGGGGGCGGAGCCCCCGGTTCGGGACGGGGCAGGGCGGGGAACAAAGCGCGGCGCCGCACCCTACGAACGGGTAGCCGCGAAGCCCAAGCGGGCGCGGGGCACAGCCCAGTGCGGGCCGCCCCTTACCGGAGCCCGGGACGCAACCCTGGAGGGCACACGGGGCAGAGCCCCGAAGGCCACGCCGTACCCCCGGCCCCGGGGGCACGGGGGCGGAGCCCCCGGTTCGGGACGGGGCAGGGCCGGGGAACGAAGCGCGGCGCCGCACCCTACGAACGGCGGCCGCGAAGCCCAAGCGGGGTACAGCCCCGGCGGGCGGAGCCTCGCGGGTGCGGGGGCGGAGCGCCCGGTTCGGGGGGCGCGGCGCGGTGCCTACGGGCGGCGGCCTCGGAAGCGGCGGCGTTCCGGGGGGCGGTCCGAGGGGGTGTCGGCCAGGCGGATCACCGGGTCGTCCGGGCCGCCGTCCCGGCCCGCGACCACCGGCTTCAGCGAGCGCGCCGCCTTCGCGCGGTACTGGGCCGCGTCCGCGAGGCGGAAGAGGCGGCGGGCCGAGGACACCGGGCCGATCGGATCACCCGTCGAGGCGACCCCGCAGGCGACCCCCTCGCCCATCTCCAGCTCCGCGGCCCGCCGGCACAGCTCATCGGCCACCCGCACCACCTCGTCCGCCGGTGGCCCGACCCCCAGCAGGCAGAACTCATCGCCGCCCAGCCGCGCCACCAAGGCGCCCGGCAGCATCGCGCCACAGAGGGAGAGCACTGTGCCGAAACGTTCCAGCAGGCGGTCTCCCACCGCGTGCCCCAGGGTGTCGTTGACCCGCTTGAGGCCGTTCAGATCGCACACCACCAGCGTCACCACCGTGCCGTGCTCGCGGTACGCCTCCAGCGCCTCGTCCAGCCGTATGTCCACCGCCCGCCGGTTGCCCAGCCCGGTCAGGGGGTCGGTGAAGGCCAGGCGGCGGGCCTCCTCCAGGCGTTCGATCTGGGCGAGCCCGGCCGCCGCCACCGAGGCCAGGACGGTCGCGAAGTCCGCGTCCCCCCGGTCGAACACCGGGCTCCCGGCCGCCCGCGCCACATACAGCTCGCCCCACGCGCGCCCGTGCAGCACCAGCGGCGCGACCACGCACGAGCCGCGCCCGCGCCGCCGCAGGGCTGCGACGCGCTGGTGGCAGTACGAGGCCGGGCCCGGCCCGGTGCCCTCCGCGGTCTCCACCCACGCGTGCGGCTCGCCGCCCGCGGCCCACCGCTCGTGCAGAAACTCCGCGATCTCCGGGAAGTCGTGCACCGGATACGACTCGTCGTCCGGCACCGGCTCCTCCCCCGGCATCAGCTCGCCCACGTTCACCAGGACCCGCAACCGGCCCCGCTCCCGCTCCCACACCGAAACCGCCGCGAAGGTGCCGTCCAGCGCGCGGCACGCGCTCTCGGCGGCGGCGCCCACCGACTCGCGAGGCGTGGGCGCCGCCGCCATCGCCTGCGCGAGCCCCACCACCGCCCGCAACCGCCGGTCGACCCCTCGTCCCCCGTCGTCCCCGTTGTCGCTCACGTCGGCCTCGCATTCCTCACCGCGCGCACCCACCGGAGGCGCGCGCGTCCGCTCTGCACTCAAGAGTAAGAATGTCGAGGACAATCCGCTTTGGCCCATTCGCCCCTGGTATCGGCCGAAGTTGCGGGCCTCACTCCCCGGGCCACTCCGGCTTGCGCTTCTCGTTGAACGCCGCCACGCCCTCCGCGCGGTCGCCGGAGAAGGCGATCGTCCGCCACCCCGCGTCCTCGACCTCCAGCCCCGCCGGGAGGTCCAGGCCGTGCCCGAGCCGCAGGGCCCGCTTGGCGGCGCGCAGCCCGACGGGCGAGTTCGCGGCGATCCGCCCGGCCAGCTCCAGCGCGGCCGTACGGTCCTCACCCGGCGCGACCAGTTCGTCCACCATCCCCAGCGCGCGGGCCTCCTCGGCGGGCACCCGGCGGGCCGAGAAGATCAGCTCGGCGGCGCGGGCGGCGCCGACCCGGCGGGGCAGCAGCTGCGTACCGCCGCCGCCCGGGATCACGCCGACGGACACCTCGGGCAGCCCCACCACGGCCGTGCGGTCGGCGACGATCACGTCGCAGGACAGCGCCAGCTCGTAGCCGCCGCCGAGGGCGAAGCCGTGCACGGCGGCGATGGCGGGCACGGGCAGCTCCAGCACGCCCGTGTAGGCGGCGCGGGAGACCGGGCGGTGGCGCATCATCTCGGCGTCGGAGAAGGAGTTCCGCTCCTTGAGGTCCGCGCCGACGCAGAAGGCCCGCTCATGGGTGGAGGTGAGCACGACGGCCCGCACCGAGGCGTCCTCCGCGAGCGCCGCGCACGCCGCCGCGATGCCCCGGGCCATCTCGGAGGACACCGCGTTCATGGCCTTCGGCCGGTCCAGCACCAGCTCGGCCACGAAGCCGTCCCGCCGGACCGCGACCCACTCCCCGTACCGCTGCTCACCCATCTCGCACCCTCCCGGTTAACGACCGTGAACCGTTGCCCGGGCTACGTTACCGGCGCCGCCGCCAGCGCATCAGGAAGGCCGGCATCGACGGCCGAGGCCGGTGACCGGCGTCGCCGCCCCCGTCCGCCTCCCCCTCCTCGTCGTCGGCCGAAGCCCACGACGGTACCGGCGCGGGCGTTGAGCCCGCCCCCGCGCCTCGGGGCCCGCCGGGGGCTGGAGCCGCGCCCGGGTTCGCGGCCGCACCCGGGCTCGGGGCAGCACCGGGAGCCTGTGCCGCACCCGCGCCGGGGGAC
>NZ_RIBZ01000003.1:0-3382 GCF_003721215.1 Streptomyces botrytidirepellens | reverse complement strand
CCCAGACCCAAGCCGCTCGCATCGGTACCCGGCCGGACAGCCCCCATCCAAAAACGCTGCCGCTGAAACGCATACGTCGGCAGGCCGATCCGCTCGGCGCCGCTCTCGGCGAACACGGCGGACCAGTCCACCTTGCCCCCGTGTACGAACAGTTCCGCCACCGCTGCCATCACGGTCTCGGTCTCGGGTCGGCCCTTACGCAGCACCGACACCGCCGTGTCCACTTCGGACTGAGCGAGCGCGGTCAGTACCGGGTCCGGACCGATTTCGAGCAGCCGGGCCGCCGCCTGCTCGCCGGTTGTGGTCAGCAGGGCGTCGTGGAAGCGCACCGGGCGGCGGACCTGGCGCACCCAGTAGTCCGGCGTGGCCCAGTCCTGCTCGTCGACCGGCCGCCCGGTGAGAGTGCTGGCCGCCGGAAGGATCGGCTGCCGGTACGTCACGCTTGCCGCGATCTCGGCGAACTCCTCAAGCATCGGCTCCATCAACGGCGAGTGGAAGGCGTGGCTGACGCGCAGCCGCGACACCCGCCGACCCCGCTCCCCCGCAACCGCCATCACCCGCTCGACCGCATCCTCGTCACCGGACACCACCACCGACGTGGGCCCGTTCACCGCCGCGACCGCCACCCGCTCGCCCTCGGCAAACCCGCCGAGGATGTCGGCGACCTCGGACTCGGTGCCCTCGACCGCCGCCATCGCACCACCCGAGGGCAGCGCCTGCATCAACCGCGCACGACCCGCCACCAACCGCGCGGCATCGGCGAGATCGAACACACCCGCTGCGTAGGCGGCGGCCAGCTCGCCGACCGAGTGGCCCAGCACCACGTCCGGGCGTACTCCCCAGGAACGCAGCAGCTCCACAACGGCGACCTGAACCGCGAACAGCGCCGTCTGGGCATACCCCGTCCGGTCCAGCAGCCCCGCCTCTTCGGAGCCCTCGTCCGCGAACAGCACCTGCCGCACCGGGACCGGGAACTCGGCGGCGCCGTCGAGATCGGCGTCCATGTGGCCGCAGACCTCGTCCAGGGTCCTGGCGAACGCCGGGAACCGTTCGTACAGCTCGCGGCCCATGCCGGGCCGCTGGCTGCCCTGGCCGGTGAACATCCACGCCGTACGCCCCTCGACCGCCACACCGGACACCACGGAGGCGTCGCCGTCGGCCAGCGCGGCCACGCCCGAGTGCAGGGTGGCGAAGTCGGCGCCGAGCACCACTGCCCGGTGTTCCAGCGCCGCCCGGGTCGTCGCGAGCGAAAGGCCCACGTCCGCCGGGGAACGGTCGGAGCCCTCAGCGAGGAATGCCGCAAGTCGTGCCGCCTGGGCCCGCGTCGCTTGCGGGTTGCGGCCGGACAGCACCCACGGCACCACCGGCAGCCCCGCCGACGGCCGCTCCACGGCCACGGGCGGCTCGATCGCGGGAGCTTCCTCGGCCTCCTCGATGATGACGTGCGCGTTGGTCCCGCTGATCCCGAACGACGAGACACCCGCCCGACGTGGCCGCTCACCGCGCGGCCACGCACGAGCCTCGGTCAGCACCTCGACCGCACCGGACTCCCAGACCACGTGCGACGAGGGACGGTCGACGTACAAGGTCTTCGGCAGCTGCCCTTCCCTCAGCGCCATCACCATCTTGATCAATCCGGCCGCGCCGGCCGCGGCCTGGCTGTGCCCGATGTTCGACTTGATCGAGCCGAGCCACAGGGGATCCTGACCGTCACGGCCCTGGCCGTACGTCGCCAGCAGTGCCTGGGCCTCGATCGGGTCGCCGAGTGTGGTGCCGGTGCCGTGGGCCTCCACTGCGTCCACTTCGGAGGTCGAGAGGCGCGCGTTCGCCAGGGCCTGGCGGATGACGCGCTGCTGGGAGGGGCCGTTCGGCGCGGTCAGGCCGTTGGAAGCACCGTCCTGGTTGACCGCGCTGCCGCGTATGACCGCGAGCACCGGGTGCCCCAGCCGCTCGGCCTCGGAGAGGCGTTCGAGCACCAGCACCCCGGNACCGGGTGCCCCAGCCGCTCGGCCTCGGAGAGGCGTTCGAGCACCAGCACCCCGGCGCCCTCCGCCCATCCGGTGCCGTCCGCGGCGTCCGAGAAGGACTTGCACCGGCCGTCCCCGGCCAGCCCGCCCTGACGGGCGAACTCCAGGAAGATGCCCGGGGTAGCCATCACGGTGGCGCCTCCGGCGAGTGCCATCTCGCACTCGCCCGCGCGCAGCGCCTGGCACGCCAGGTGCAGGGCGACCAGGGACGACGAGCACGCGGTGTCCACCGACACCGCCGGGCCCTCCAGTCCCAGCACGTACGACAAGCGGCCCGATGCGACGCTCGGCGTGCTGCCGGTGAGCAGGTACCCGCCGGACTCGCCCTCGGGGTCGTGCATGGTCCCGCCGTACCCACTGCCCGAGATGCCGGAGAACACGCCAGTGGCCGTGCCGCGCAGGGACATCGGGTCGATGCCCGCCCGTTCCAGGGCTTCCCAGGAGGTCTCCAGCAGCAGCCGCTGCTGCGGATCCATCGCCAGCGCCTCACGCGGCGAGATCCCGAACAGCTCCGCATCGAACTCCGTGGCGTCCTCCACGAAACCCCCGACAGCCGCGATGTCGTCCAGCACCCGCGTGTCCCAGCCACGGTCCACCGGCAGCGGCGACATCCCGTCACCACCGGAATCCACCAGCTCCCACAACGTCTCCGGCGACGTCACACCACCCGGGTAACGGCAGCCCATGCCAACGATCGCGATCGGGTCATCGACGGCACCCGCACGCTCGACGTAACGATCTTCCGCAGCCTGCTCCTCGACCACGCCGAGCAGTTCCTCACGCAGATACCCGGCGAGGGAAGCAGGAGTGGGATGGTCGAAGACGATCGTGGCCGGCAGGTGCAGCGCAGTGGCGGAGCCGAGCCGGTTACGCAGGTCCACCGCGGTCAGCGAGTCGAAACCGAGATCCTTGAACGCCCTGGTCGTGTCGACCGCCGCGGCGGAAGCATGCCCCAGCACGGCAGCGACCGACGTCTGCACCAGATCCAGCAGCACTCGGTTCTGCTCCGCAGATGGGAGACCCCGCAGCCGGTCGGCGAGCGCACCCCCCTCACCTGCTGCGGACCGGCCTGCGGTGCGGCGCTGCTGCGGGGCGGCCGGGACGAGCGCCTGGAGCACACCCGGCAGACTGTCCCGGACCCCGGCCAGAGACGCGGTCCGCAGCGCGACCGGCACCGCAACGGGCTCATTGACCTGCAAAGCGGTATCCAGCAGCGCGAGCCCGTCCCGCGTGGACAGCGGCGGGAACCCCTGACGCCGAAGCCGGTCCACGTCCGCCTCACCCAGACGGCCCCCCATACCCTCGGCCTGCTCCCACATCCCCCACGCCAACGACACACCAGCCAGCCCCTGCGC
>NZ_RIBZ01000058.1:0-30456 GCF_003721215.1 Streptomyces botrytidirepellens | reverse complement strand
GCGCGGCTACATCTTCCTCGGCACCGCAACAGCATCGGCCCTGGTCATCTGGCTCCGGACATGATCGCCCGGACAAGTCCTAGTTCGACCCGACCTGCAACAGGGACACCCGCACCGCCGCGTTCACCGGCTCCCGGGACATGAACGACCCTCGAAACACGAAGACGCGCATAGTGAGCGTCAACACGGCAGGGAAGACGACTGGCGCGGCCGTGACGGACGGTGAGATCACCAGCGCCGTCCCGGTGAAGGACGACCGATCGCCGCACGGGGCCGCCACCGCGCACGCCAATCTGTTCACCGGGCACGGCAGACCAGCCGTCATCGCCGCCAGCAAGCTCGGCAACCTCGATTTCCATTAAGGCGCGGCGGTCCGGATCTTCCTCACCGGCCACCCCACCGGCACCCTCCACACCAAGGGCACCGAGGTCACCCGAATCAACGCGCCCTCGGACACAGACATCTCCACCCTGGGGCCCCGCAGTCAACCCGGTCCTCACTCCCGGCGTCCGCGCCGGCCTGGAACGGATCAAGAACTCGGGCAAAGGCTTCACCAAGGCAGATCCCTCCTCGCAGGAACGACCTGCCCAGGCCCCCGCAATCATGACGACGGACGCGCCGACGAAGGTGACATCCACCGCCACCACCACCGGCGAGAAGATCCAGTCCGTCCAAGAGACGATGAGCCCCACAGGGAAGAGCACCTTCTCGCCCGCCCTGGCCACCGTAGGCTTCTCGGACTGAGTAACCTGGTCGAGCGGCCTGGAGGGGAGGCGCAGCCGGCGCGGTCATTGGCACACAGGTGGCGGTTCTGGTCGCGGAGTCTTTGGTCGAGCAGGACGGGTTGGGTCTGCTGGCCATCTTCACCCGCTGTCAGCGGTGGGCCGCGTACGAGCCGAAGAACCCCCGACAGCTCGTGCCTCTCCCCTACTTGGGCGCGCTCTTCATGTAATCGCACGGGCAGCATTGGTTCCCGCAGTGCCTCGATGCGTGACGGCATGCGTGCACCCTCTCAGTTGTGGGCCGCGATCCAGGCGAGGACGTTTTCCGGCATGCCGTCGATGTCGAGGATTGCGCCCCCGTGAGCGCTGCTGTTCGCCACGTTCTCCACGGTGGCCCCGTCCGTCGACAAGTCATGGGCCACCTCCTCGGCCTCTTCGAGGTCGCCATCCGAGCGGCCTTGGACCAGTCGGGGCGAGCCTCCTCGACGACGGCGAACTCTTCGTCCAGGATCGGCAGCCGCCCCTCCGCCTCGGGGCCTGACCGCTGGCACCGAAGCCGCCCCAGGGTGCGGCGCGTTCGGGACGGCAGCTTGTTGACGAACATGTCGTCGGCTCGGATGTCCGCGGCCAATCGGAGGACGGTGGCAAGCCCTTGGTCCACACTGCGGCGGCCGGGCCATAGCGGTGCTCTTCGCGCGGTCCGCTAGCTTCCGCGCAGATCTGTCCGCTGTTCAGCAGGGTGCTCTGGAGGTTGCCCGGGATGGAGGCGACGATGCGCGGACCGGCGCGGCGACGATCCAACCGCCGACGGCTACCCCGCCTCTGGTTGACCACGACGGCATCATGCAGCCAGGACTCGGCGCATGTCGACGCCGCTCAACCGCCCATGAGATGCAATCTTGTTACCTGAGAGTACTGGTCTAGGCCACGAATACAGAGTTAGGTTCATCGTGTAAGAAAGGTGCAGGTTGGGGAGACCATCTGGAGTTCTTGTACAGGGGTCTGTTTGGTGCCCCGGGTGCAGAGTGCCCCGGCGCTGGACTGTGCCGGATCGCCGAGTTGAGGCGGCCGGCTGAAGGGGGAAGGCGCAGTGGGGCAGTTCACGAGTGAGCCGATCTGCTCAACTGGGACCCGATGATGACGCCCCCCGCGGTGGCGGAGTCGCTTCCATGACCGACGGGGGCCAGCTGCACGATGCGGCCGCAGGTCACCGCCGCCCCGTCCGGAGCCGTACGGGCCGCGCGGCATGCCCTTGTCGAGGCTGCGCCGCTTGTTGATGCTCGCGCGTCGGAGCGGACACGGTCCCCTCACATCCGCGACTGAACCCGCGCTCCACCGGTCGCCGTCACCGGCGCGCCGGCACACCGGCCTGATCGCGCTCTCCGTCTGTTCCGGCGGGCGAGTCGCATTCGGCCGCCGAGGCACTACAGGGCCGATGTCACATACCGCCCCCGCCCTACCGGGGCGCGGGCTCGTCCCTGAATATTCACACGAGAGGAATCTGCTGTGGCAGACGAGCAAGTTCTCAGAGCCCAGAAGTGGGTGAACTCCCACTACGGCAGTGTCGCGGGCTACGTGCGCTGCCCGGAGGACGGTCGTACCGGCTGGGGAACCATGAACTCCCTCGTCATGGCGCTTCAGCACGAACTCGGCATCAGTCCGGTCGTGGCGTCGTTCGGTCCCACAACATACGCGAAGTTGGCCGCCCTCGGCGACATCGGCTTCGAGTGGGACGACAACCGCAACCTCGTGGCCGTCCTTGAGTTCGGCTTATGGTGCAAGGGGTACTGGGCCGTCGAGCCCGGAAGCGAGGGATGGTTCACCGGCGTCACCCGCGATGCTGTCGAGAAGCTCCGCGAGAACATGGGCATCGGCGGTGAAGGCGTGATCAACGCAAAGATCACCAAGGCCATCCTCAACATGGACTCCTACGTCCTCCTAGCCGGCGGCTCCGACCAGGTGCGCTCGATCCAGCAGTGGCTCAACGACGGCTACTGGTCCCGTGACGCCTACAACATCGGTCCCTGCGACGGCATCTACTCCCGTGATGTCCAGAAGTCGCTGATGATCGCTCTCCAGTACGAGCTAGGCATCTCCGCGCCGACCGGCAACTTCGGCCCCGCTACCCAGGATGGCCTGAAGGCCCACCCCCTCGCCCAGGGCGCCTCCGGGGTATTCGTCCAGCTCTTCTCCGCGGCGTGTGTCTTCAACTCTCCGACCTACGGAGCGGACAACAACGAGAAAAACACGACCTGGCGGTCCAGCTTCGACTCCGAACTCGCCGGTTGGGTCGCGGTCTTTCAAAGGTTCAACAAGCTAACTGACAACGGCAGGGGCGACTACGCGACATGGGCCCAACTACTGGTGTCCATGGGCGACCCTGACCGTCCCGCGACCGGATCGGACACACGGTATGAAATCACCGCCTCCCGCGCCAAGTGGATGTACAATAACGGCTATCGGTTCGTGGGACGGTACATATACGACCCGCCCGGCTCCACTCTCGACAAGGAGATCAAGCCGGGCGAACTGGATACCATCTTCAGCAATGGACTGAAGGTCTTCCCGATCTATCAGGACAACGCCCGTAAGCTCGAAGACTTCTCGTACACCACTGGTTACCAGCATGGGCTGAACGCACACAACCAGGCATCTGGCTACGGTTTCAATCGGGGCACCACCATCTACTTCGCCGTGGACTACGACGCGACCGGCGAGGAGATCCTGAGCGCCATCGTGCCGTATTTCCATGGCGTACAGGCCGCCCTCGCCAGCAAGGGCAAGAAATACACCCACGGGGTGTACGGCTCCCGGAATGTCTGCACCACCGTCAGCGACAAGACGTTCGCCCGCTTCTCCTTCGTCTCCGGCATGTCCTGGGGGTTCTCCGGCAATCTCGGCTTCCCCATCCCCAGGAACTGGTCGTTCAACCAAATCAAGGAATTCAAGGTCACCAACGGCTCCGACTCGTTCGACCTCGACCGTGACGTCGTCTCCGGAATCGACCGCGGCGTCTCCACGGTGGGTGACACAGGTGGACCTGCGGACAGTTTCATCACCTACATCCAGCAGCTGTACGACCTGGCCGGCTCGTACGGAGCCAGCGGCCAGAAGCGCAGCCAGCTCGTGATGGAGTACATCCGCCACTACACCTACGGAAACAAGGGCACTACCAACAAGCTGGGCTGGTGGTACCTCATCGGCTCGTACGACGGCGACTTCGTCGCGTACTGCGATTCCCGAGGCATGAGCATCAGGAAATCCTTTACCGACCCCTTCACCGGCTACCAACTCGGCGCCGAGCACATGATGGCCACGGCCAACGCACACCTCCTGACCGACCAGCCGGGCAACAAGAAGGCCGCCAACGGAGGGGACGTCGGCGGCTGGGCCGGTGACCTGATGACGTTCTGGGCCGACTGGCGCAACTCCGAAGAGGACTACGCCGATCCGCTGCAGTTCGCCCACGACAAGCTCGGGGTCCCCGGCGTCTCCTCGTCATTCGGCTTCAACGACCTCATCGAGGACGCCGACGGCTACCTTGTCGCCCGAGCCGTGCGCAGCAACAAGACCATCGTCGAGGCCGTCAAGGACCATTACAACGGCGGAGGTGGCCTGCGGCGCTTCAACAACTACTTCGCCCAGAGATGGGGCAACGCCACGGACTGCAAGGACTCCGCCCACAACGCCCTCACCGCAGTGGACGGAACGCTCTCCCCCGCTCAGCTGTACCTGATTACCGGAGCCGGAGCAGCGCTCCCGTCGGACTACCAGAACATTCCCGGTGGCGGGGACAAACTCAGCCGTTACGAGCAGGGCTTCGTCGACGCGCTGCAGGCCCGCATGGGGATGGAACAGCGCAACGCGGCCCTGTACAAGGAAAATCACGCAAAGTACCTCAAGGCGGCGCGCGCACGCTCCGCTCGGCGATAACGGCTAGAACAGAGGCATGAAGCAAGTCGCTTTTTTCGCGGTCGCTGCGGCCCTGATCGTATGGCTGATATGGAACCTGTGGAACCTCTTCCGCATCCTCACCGGCCTACGAAACGGGTCCTGGCAGCGGCCCATGTGGTGGACGCGCTTGTGCTCTGTCTCGCTCTTCGCGGGTCTCGCTTCCTGGATTTGGGGAACTTTCAGGACAGGTCTCGACGTGAGAGACACATGCCAGTTCGTCCATCATGAGCGCTACGACGAAACATACTGGGACGCCCATGCCAAGGAGTTCCAGAAGATCTTTCCACTGCACAACAAGTGCAACGCGCACTACGACTTGGTGCCCGCATGGGTCAACCCGGCCATCGTGGTCTGTGCCGTCGTCTCATTGGCCGCGATCGCCGTCCTCCTGCGGTTCGGCACCGCATATATCACCAATTTACCCAGAAGGGAGAATCAGTCATGAAAATGGCTGGTCTGTCACGGCGCCGGTTCGTGGGCGCCAGTTCCGGCGTCGCGGCTGCCGTAACGCTCATCGACCTCGGTGGAGCGAACCACGCCTCCGCCGACACCCGAAGATGGAACGGCTCCGCGTCGAAGAACGGCTGGCCCATCCTGGACGAGGCGCCCGGTCTCACCATCGAGGGCAGCGGCCAGAAGGTCTCGCTCGCCGAGGGGGACGCCGCCACGATCCTCCTGCACGTCGCCCGGCGATTCCACTACGAAATCGACACCTTACGTGCTGGCGACGTCCGAGGTTGGACCCATGACCGCAAGGTGACCGTGGCGTACGAGTCGAACTACCTGTCCGGCAGCGCGATAGCGATCCGCTCCGCGTGGTATCCGGCCGGGGCGAAAGGCAATCTGTACCCGAACGAACTGGTCGTCATCCGGGACATCCTGACCGAACTCGGCGGTGCCGTCGCCTGGGGCGGTGACTTCGAGACCCCCAAGGAGTCCCACTTCGAGATCACCCTCAAGCCTGGCCACCCCCGACTGAAGGGCGTCGCCCGCAAGATCCGAGGCTGGAACGACGGCCCCGGCGACGAGGGTGCGGGTGCGATCGACGCCTTCGAGCCGAAGCGCCGACGTGCGTCGCGCGCGTTCGAGAAGCAAGCCTCATAGGGGCATAGCGCGATCGCCCGGCATGCCGACATCATCGAGTCCATGGTTCAGGGGCGGCATACGGGCGGTGGAGCGGGCCCGGCCGGCCTCGCGCGGATGCGAGGCCGGCTGCACATACGTGCGCGATGGAATCGCTCGGCACGGAGGGCTGAAGCAGGTGTCATTCACCCGTGATGAGAAGATCGTCGGTCCACTCGGTGCGGGCTGCGCGTATCCACCTCGGCGAACGCGTTTCTGCGGGCCATTCCCGGCGAAGGCAACGTCGCGGATGAGGAAGACGGCATCCTGAGCTGTTCAGAAACTCATCACTGCTGGTTGAGCTGCGTGCTGGCACTCGTGGGATCAGAGTGAGGAGTGGCGACGTCCTAGACTGCGTTCACCCCATAAGGGACTCGACGCGGCTCACTGACACCTCTGGATAGCCCGGTCACGTCCGCTGGTGTGGTGTATCGACGGCCACTCGGCGATCCGTGGTTGAGGCTATGCGGTGAGTTCGGTGGGCTGCGGGGTTCCAGAACTCGGCCCGGCGCGATGACCAGCGGTAATGAGTGGAGTAGCACTCGCTGGGAAGGACTCGGATTGTGCCGCTTCGCCTGCTCTATTTGATCTTCACCCGGCTGCTCGGCTGGTGCGTGCTCCTCTGCCGTTCCTCCACATCCAAGGACATCGAGCTGCTCGTTCTGCGGCACGAGGTAGCGGTGCTGCGCCGCACGAACCCCAAGCCGCGCTTTACCTGGGCCGACCGCGCGTACCTCGCCGTGCTGATCCGACAGCTGCCGCGGCGACTGCGACGGCACCGTCTGGTCACACCCGACACGATTCTGCGGTGGCACCGCCGACTGGTGACGAAGAAGTGGACGTACCCGAACCGAACCGGCCGCCCGCCGATCGACCAGGCGATCGCCAGGCTCATCGAACAACTCGCCCGGGAGAACACCTCGTGGGGATACCAGCGCATCCAGGGCGAGCTGCTCAAGCTCGGCCACCGCGTGGGCGCCTCCACCATCCGCAGAGTCCTCAAACGCCGGAAGATACCCCCGGCACCTGAACGGCAGACCGACACAACGTGGCGGCACTTCCTCCGCACCCAGGCCCAGGCCACACTCGCCGTCGACTTCTTCCACGTGGACTGCGCCGTCACCCTGCGGCGGCTGTATGTGCTCTTTGCGATGGAAGTCGGCACCCGGTACGTGCACGTCCTCGGAGTGACCGGCCATCCGGACGGCCCCTGGACCACGCAACAGGCCCGCGATCTCCTGATGGACGGGCCTTGACCCTTGATCCTGGACACACGAGACACTGGATCCTGAGGATCTGAGAACGGACATCTCGTGGTCATGAAGAACTATCCGCCGCAGTTCAAGGCGGACGCGGTCGCGCTGTACCAGTCGCGGCCCGAGGCGACGATCCGACAGGTCGCCGCCGATCTGGGGATCAATCCCGAGACCTTGCGGAACTGGGTGCGGGCAGCCGGCGCGAGCCGGCCTCGGGGACGCCGGGCGGAGGTGCCGACCGAGCCACCGACGCCGTTGGAGGAGGAGAACGCAGCCCTGCGCAAGAAGGTCCGTGAGCTGGAGGAGGAACGTGAGATCCTGCGCAAGGCAGCGAAGTATTTCGCCGGAGAGACGCGCTGGTGAACCGCTTCCAGTTCGTTGCCGACCACCACCGCCGCTACGGCGTGAAGCGGCTGTGCACCATCCTCGGCATCGCCCGCTCCAGCTTCTACTACTGGCGTCGGACGGCCGCGGACCGGGCCGCCCGGCAGGCAGCCGACGCCCGCCTCGCCGCCCGGATACGGGCCGTGCACCGCGAGTCGGACGGCACCTACGGCGTCCCCAGGATCACCGCCGAACTGCGCGAGGCGGGCGAGCGCATCAACCACAAGCGGATCGCGCGTGTGATGCGGAGCATCGGCCTGGCAGGCGTGCGGCTGCGTCGCAGGCACCGCACCACCGTTGCGGACCCGGCCGCGGCGAAGGCCCCGGATCTCATCGGCCGCGACTTCACGGCAAGCGAGCCGAACACGAAGTACGTCGGCGACATCACCTATCTCCCTCTGGACAGCGGGAAGTTCCTCTACCTGGCCACCGTCATCGACCTCGCCTCACGCCGCCTGGCCGGCTGGGCCATCGCGGACCACATGCGCACCGGCCTCGTCATCGAGGCCCTGGCCGCCGCCGAACGGACCCGCGGCAGCCTTGCCGGGGCGGTCATGCACACCGACCACGGGGCCCAGTACACCAGCCGGGCCTTCGCCGACGCCTGCCGCCAGGCAAGCGTCCGCCAGTCCATGAGCGCGATCGGCAGCTCGGCGGACAACGCGCTTGCCGAGTCCTTCAACGCGACGTTCAAACGCGAGACGCTTCAGGGTCGCAAGACCTGGTCCAGCGAACGCGAGGCCCGCCTCGACGCGTTCCGCTGGCTCAGCCGCTACAACACCCGACGCCGCCACTCCCGCCTCGGACAACGCAGTCCCATCGCCTACGAGACAGCACTCGACACAACATCAACTACCCTGGCCCAAGCCGCATAGCCCGTGTCCAAGACTGCAGGTCAAGGCCCGACCTCGGCCACCGCACATCCGAGTTCGACTTCCTCATACGCGACCGTGCCAGCCAGTTCAGCAGGTCGTTCGACATGGTCCTCGCCAGCGAGGGCATCAAAGTCGTAAAGATCCCTCCGCGGTGCCCCCAAGCGAATGCGTACGCGGAGAGATTCGTACGCACCGTCCGTTCAGAGGTCACCGACCGGATCCTCATCTTCGGCCGACGCCACCTACGCACCGTGCTGAACGAGTACATCCAGCACTACAACGGACGAAGACCCCACCGCGGACAACAACTCCACCCGCCACGGCCCGACCACCCCATCGCCGACCCTTCTCACGAGCGGATCAAGCGCCGACAGCGTCTCGGCGGCCTCATCAACGAATACGAGCGAGCGGCGTAGAAACGCAGGTCATCACAGGTGGCCGTGTTGTGGAACCCCGCACGGCTGCGGCCCCGGCTCGCTCACCGCACGGCTGGCCAGGCGGCTGCCGGAGGCGGAAATCGTCGCGGTGGACATGGACCCGCTGCTGCTGGAGCTTGCCCGTACCCGCCACGCCGACGCGGCCCGCTACGTTGAGACGGTCATCGGCGAGCCCGGGTGGACCGACGCACTGGACCTGGACCGCCCGCTGGACGCGGCCGTCTCCACGACGGCGCTGCACTACCTCGCCGAGGACTCCCTGCGGCGGACCTATCACCATCTCGCGGCCCTGCTGCGTCCCGGCGGCGTCCTCGTCAACGCCGACCACTTCCCCTCGGACGACACTCAGCCGACGCAGCTCGCGACCCATGTCGGCAACCGGCGCTCCGAGCGGCTGCGCGCATTCACCCACGAAGACTGGGGATCCTGGTGGGCGGCCACCGCAAAGGATCCGGAGCTGTCCGGCCTCCTCGCCGAGCGCCGCAGAAAACAACCGCCCGCGTCCCGCGAAGGCGGCGGCCACAATGGCCTATGCCTGCCCCGACACATCGAGCTGCTGCGGCAGGCGGGTTTCGCCCAGGCGGGCCCCGTCTGGCAGTTCGGGAACAGCCACGTCCTCGTCGCCGTCCGATAGACCGCCACGCACCACGGGCCACACAGTTCTCTGCCGAGGTATGGCGCCAGCGGCGCCCCGGGCGCACCCTGTTGCAGGGGGGAGAAAGAAGGTACCTCATGACCACCAGCACCCACACTCCCCACACGGACCACGACCACCAGCATGGAGACGGCTGCGGACACGTCGCCGTACCTCACGCCGACCACATCGACTATGTGCACGACGGCCACCTGCACCGGACGCACGAGGACCACGTCGACGAGTGCGAGCCCACCGGGCACGCCATCCACGAGGGCCACGACCACCGGCACCATGCCGACTGCGGACACGTCGCCATACCGCACGGCGACCATGTGGACTACGTCCACGACGGACACCGCCACGCCCAGCACGAGGACCACTGGGACGACCACTGACTGCTTCCGTCCCCTGCCGGTCAGAGCCGTGACGGCGTCGGCACGTCGTCCCGTTCCTCCTCCACTGTCACCGTGCGGCCCCGCCGGGGCCGCACGGTGAGGAGTGTCGCGAGGTAGACGGCGGTGGCGACGGCCAGGATGGCGAAGCTGGGGGGCAGCCGCGGCGCGGCGTAGCTCAGCCCGAGCCCGGTCCACATCTCGGCCACCGCGAGTCCGGCCGACAAGGCCAGGGCGTGATACGGGCGAGCGGTCAACCGGTGGGCGGTTCCCGCAGGGGCGGCCAGAAGGCCGAGCAGCAGCAGGGAGCCGACCGCCTGGGTGGCTTCGGCGGCGCAGGCCCCGACCAGGACCAGAAACACCAGGCCCAGCGTCCGCACGGGCACACCGCGCGCCGCGGCTACCGCCTCGTCGACCGAGGCGAACAGCAGCGGCCGGGCGAGCAGAGCCACGGCGGCGCAGATCACGGCGGCCACCAGCGCCGCCGTCCGCGCCTGCCCCGCCGACAGGCCGAAGATCGAGCCGAACAGCACGTTCACCCCCGCGGTGCCGTGGGCGGCCCCGCGGGTGCTGTAGAGGGTGAGGAAGAAGGCCCCCAGGCCCAGGATCCAGGCGAAGACGCTGCCGATGCCCACGTCGTCGGAGCGGCCCCGTCGGCCGAGCGCGCCGATCAGCACGGCGAACACGACGGTCGCCGCGAACAGTCCCAGCCGCAGGTCGTATCCGAGCGCGAGCGCCGCCAGCGCTCCGGTGAACGCGACGTGGCCAAGCGCGTCCCCGGTGAACACCTGCGCACGGAGCACCAGGAAGTACCCCACCAGACCCGCCGCCGCGGCGATCCCCGTCCCGGCCAGCAGCGCGTGCGTGAAGTACGGGTGGTCGAACGCGTGGAACACGCTCATGCCGCGCCCCCGGAGAGGCGGGCGGGTGCTGGGGCACGCCGGTCGAGGGCCTGCGCGAAAAGGCGCGTGAGCCGGGCCAGGACGTACATGCCGAAGGCGAAAGTGGTCACGTAGAACCCGATCGGGTACGGGGAGTAGTACGCGGCGATCAGCCCGGTCCACGTCACGACGAGCCCGATCAGCACCGAGACGGCCAGTCCGGCGGCGGGCCGGGCGGTCAGCTGCTGGGCAGTGGCGGCGGGCATCACCAGCAGGGCGAAGACCAGCAGGGTGCCGGTGATCTGGCTGGTCGCCGCGGTTGCCGTGCCGAGCAGGACAAGGAACGTCACGGACAGAACGCGCACCGGAACCCCACGTACGGCGGCGACGTCGGGGTCGGCCGAGGCGAACAGCAGTGGCCGTGCGATCACCGCCAGCGTGGTCAGCGTCACCGCCGCCACTGCCGCGAGGACGGCCACCTGGGTGGTGGTGATGCCGAGGAAGCTGCCGAACAGCAGGGAGTTGATCCCGCCGAGGAAGCCCTTGTAGAGCGCGACGAAGAGGAATCCGCAGGCCAGCCCGAACGCCTGGACCGTCCCGGTCAGGGCCGCCTCCTGCCCGCTGCCGCCCTGCCCGGCACGCGGGATGGCGGCGATGACCAGGGCGGCACCGACGCAGAAGGCGAAGTATCCGACGACCGGGGTGATGCCCAGCAGGGTGGCGCAGGCCGCGCCGGGGAAGCTGACCTGCGCAAGCGTGTGGCCGGCGAAGCTCTGCCGACGCACAACCATGTACCAGCCGATGACGCCGGCGAGGACGGCGACGATGGTGCCGGCCCGGAAGGCGTTGACCATGAACGGGAACGCCCACATCGCCCGCAGATCGGTCACCGGGTTCCACGACCAGGCCGGATAGGTGTCAGCCAAGCTCAGGGTGGTGACCATGGCCTCCCCCTCCCGCCGCGCGGTGCCCGCCGCCGACGACCACCAGCCGCCCATCACCCGCGCGCAGTACTTCCACCGGGGTCCCGTAAAGCCGCGACAGAGTCTCCGTGGTGATGACTTCCCGGGGCGGCCCGGCAGCGGCACCACCCTCGGCGAGGTACAGCACCTGGTCCAGCCAGGGCAGTATGGGGTTGACGTCATGTGCGACCATCACCACGCTGACGCCCTCCTCTCGGCAGATCCGCCCGATGAGCGCCGCCACCGCTCCCTGGTGGGACAGGTCCAAACTGTCCAACGGCTCATCCAGCAGCAGTAGTTCAGGACCGCGGACGAGCGCCTGGGCGATGAGCAGCCGCTGCTGCTGGCCGCCGGAACACTCCCCGATCGGCCGGTGTGCGTACGCGCTCGCCCCGACCAGGTCGATGACCTCGGCTATACGGTCCCGAGCCGCCCGGCGCCGCGCGCTGAACCGTACGGGCAGCGGCAGCGGCACCCCCCAGCGGTCACCGTCCAGGCCCATGCGCACGACATCGATGCCGCGGATCCGCAGGGACGGGTCGACGTTGCGGCGTTGCGGCAGATAGCCGATCCGGTGCCCGGCCCGGCCGGGGGCTTCGCCCAGTACCCGTACCTCGCCCGCGGTGATCGGCAGGAGTCCGAGGGCCACCTTGATCAGGGTGGACTTGCCGACACCGTTCGGGCCGAGGACGGCCGCGAACTCCCCGGCGCCGACCTCCAGGTCCACCCCGGACCACAGGATGCGTCCGCCGACCCGTACGGCCGCGCCGCGCAGGGACACGGTGTCCTCACCGCCGCCGCGGCGTCCGGTAGTCCTGGCTTGCGGCGGTACACGATACCGCACCGCCTCCCGTATCCGGACCATCGTCCTCACGACCCTTACTTCTTGCCCGTGGCCTGGGCCAGGGCCTTCTGGATGCCCTTCAGCTGGCGGACCTGCCAGTCCTGGAAAGATGCACCCGCCGGGGTGAGGGTCTCGGTGACCGTGGCCACCGGGATACCGGCCGCCTTGGCCTCCTTCACCTGGGCCCGCACGTCCGGGGTGGAGTTCTGGCTGTTGTAGACGTAGATCTTGATCTTCTTGTTCTTGATCTGCTGGTCGATGGCGGTCTTGTCTTTCGCCGTGGGGTCGGTGCCCTCGCTGATGGCGTCGAGGAAGGACTCGGGGGTGAGCGTCTTCAGGCCGAGGCCCTGGGCGAGTGGGGTGACGATGGACTCGGAGGCGCCGATGGGCGTGCCCGCGTAAGTGGACTTGATGCCGGATACCAGCCGGTTGTAGGGGGCCAGGGTGGTGGCCTCGAAGGCTTTCTTCCGCGCGTCGAAGTGGGCGGCGTCGGCCGGGGCGATCTTCTTGTAGTCGGCGGTGATCTTCTCGACCACCTTGTGAACGTCGGCCGGGGAGTACCAGCGGTGGGGGTTGCCGCCCGGCTTGACGCCGACCAGGTCACCGACCTTCAGCCCGGTGCGGTCGCTCCCCGGGTTGGCCGAGAGCAGCTTGTCGGCCCAAGAGTCGTACCCGATGCCGTTGACGATCGAGTAGCGGGCGGTGGCGACGGCGCGGCCGTCGGCTGCGGTCGGCTCGTAGTCGTGGGGGTCGGCGGCGGGGTTGTCGATGATGCTCTTGACGTGCACGTGGCTGCCGCCCAGTTGCTGGGCGATGCTGCCCCAGAAGTTCTCCGCCGCCACGACCTGGATCACCTTGCCGGAATCCCCTTTGCCGGAGGCGGAGCCATCGGCCGTGTCCGAGGACGCGGTGGAACAGGCGCTGGTGGCGGCGAGCATGGCTACGGCGGCGACGCCTCCGGCGAGGGCACGGGGGCGGACGCGTTGGGCTATGGCAGATCTCATGGCGTGAGCTCCTCAGGGGCGGAACGAACGCCACGAGACTAAGTGAAAATGATTTCCACAACCACCAACAGCCCCCAAGAATGAAAACCATTGCCAAAACTTGACCCCGATGCCCCCACGCAGGCGGCGGCACCGCACACCCATCTCCCCTCTGGTGATGGCGACTTGACAGGGCAGTCGCGAGCCAGGAAGCCTTCAGGTTCGCACATGACATTCACATTCAATTGGAGGTGATGCGCCGCCATGCGTATCGCGTTCGTCGGCAAGGGCGGGAGTGGTAAGACGACGCTCTCCGCCCTCTTCGCCCAGCACCTGGCCCGCTCAAGCGCCCCCGTCGTCGCCATCGACGCCGACATCAATCAGCATCTGGGGGCGGCCCTGGGACTGGACGAGGACGAGGTGCGCGAGGTCGTCCCGCTCAGCACCCGCCTCGGCGAGATCAAGGAGTATCTGCGCGGCGACAACCCCCGTATCGCCTCCGCCGACGCCATGGTCAAGACCACTCCCCCGGGGCGCGGCTCCCGCCTGCTGCGGCCGGTCGGCCCCAACCCGGTACACGCCCGCCACGTCCGGGACATCGACGGAGTCCAGCTGATGACCACCGGTGTGTTCGCCGAGGAGGACCTCGGTGTCGCGTGCTACCACTCCAAGCTCGGCGCCGTCGAGCTCTACCTGAACCACCTCGTGGACGGCCCGGGCGAGTACGTCGTGGTCGACATGACCGCCGGCGCCGACTCCTTCGCCTCCGGGCTGTTCACCCGGTTCGACATGACCTTCCTGGTGGCCGAACCCACCCGCAAGGGTGTGTCCGTCTATCGCCAGTACAAGGACCACGCCGCCGAGTTCGGCGTGCCACTCGCCGTGGTCGGCAACAAGGTGACCAGCGAGGACGACCGGCTCTTCCTCAAAGAACACGTCGGCGACGACCTGCTGGTCTGCTTCGGCCACTCCGACTGGGTCCGCGCCCGCGAACAGGGCCGTCACACCGGGGACCTGGAACCCGAGCACCGCCTGGCGCTGGAGGAACTGCGCACCGCCGTGGACCTCCGCACCAAGGACTGGGAGAAGTTCCAGAGGCAGGCGATCGAGTTCCATGTGCGCAACGCCCGGGCCTGGGCCGACCGGGCCACAGGACAGGACCTGAGCGCCCAGGTCGATCCCGGCTTCCAGCACGGACCGGCAGCCTTGTCCGAGCCGCTCACCGCCGTCACCACGGTATCGAACTGAACACCGCGCACGGCCATCCGCAAGTCGACTGATTGGACACCGCACCGCCATGTCGCTGAACGTCGCGCCGGAGCTTCTCGCCCAGGCCGAACAGGGCGAGATCCAGGAACAGGACTTCGTCGCCACCGTCCGTGCGTCACTGCCGTACGCCTATGACCTCATCGCCGGTCTGGCGGACAAGCTCCGCGAGGGTGACTCCGATTTCACCGACAACCAGACCCCGCCTCCGTCGGAGGCCGAACGCGGGCAGCTGCTGCGGGCGCTGGCCAGCGATGCCATCCGCGGCAGCCTGGAACGTCACTTCGGCATCACTCTGGCCTTCATGAACTGCCACCGGGTGGCGGCGTTCCGGCCCGGCACCGAAGAGGGCCGCAGCTACGCCAAGTTCGTCTCCACGCGTTCCCAGATCCTCAACCAGTCCCCCGAATTCCGCGACTGCTGAGAATCACCACAAGCCCATCGATACACGTCAGCCCCAGGCCACCAGCCTGGGGCTGACGTGTGGCTTCGCCTTCAGCCACGGCCCCGGGTGGCCACCACGTCGTTGTAGGGGTCCTTCGGCTCGGTGACGCGCCGGACGGCGGTGGCGTCCAGCGCCGGGGCGGCACCGTCCGTACCTACCTCGCCGGTGGGGTGCCAGGTGCCGGTGACGGTCACCCACGCGTCGGCGGGCGGCGCCGCGGCCGCGTGTACCCGCACTTTGCGCACCGTGGCATCGGCGGCGCAGCAGCTGATGGCCAGGCGGCTGACGTACCAGGTGCCGTGGCGGCCGGGGGTGACGAATCCGGTGAGGCGGACGGTGCGGCCCTTCAGGGTGCCGCTGGTGTCCCAGACCGCACGGGAGGTGAAGTCGTTCAGCGACATCTCGACGGCCTGGCCGACCGGCAGGGCGGGGAAGAGGCTGCTGCCGGATACGGAGGGCTTCGGGGCGGTGGGGGCCTTGGCGTCGTCGCGGGCGGCGGTGTACGAGCCGAGGGCGGGCGGCGCCAGGAACAGAATGGTCAGGGCCGGTACGTACAGCAGCCAGGCGACCCGCGGACCGCCCGCATGTCCGTGGCCGTGATCGTGATCGTCGCGCGTACGGGGGCGGTTGAAAGGGAAGCCGTCGCGGGCGGCGCTGACCGCGCCGAGCACGATGAGCAGCACACCGGATGCGATGAGCGCGGGCTGAAGCCCGGGGCGGACGTAGCGCAGATACAGATCGCTCAGCAGGGAGATGTGCAGCAGACCGACACCGAGAAACAGGAGCAGCAGTACCTGGACGTTGCGCTTCACAGCAGCCACCACCCCACCAGGGCGCTGCACAGCATCGCCGTGACCCAGGTGGCCGACGAGAAGCGCAGCGCGAAGGCGCGCCCGAAGGTGCCCGATTGCAGGGCGATCAGTTTCAGGTCGACCATCGGGCCGACGACCATGAAGGCGAGCCGGGCGGTGGGCGAGAAGCCGGTGAGCGAGGCGGCGACGAACGCGTCGGCCTCGGAGCAGACCGCGAGGAGCACCGCGAGCAGCCCCAGCAGGGGCACAGACAGCCACGGGGAGTCGGAGAAGAGCCGCAGCACGGAGTGCGGCACCGCGACGTTGAAGGTGGCCGCANAAGAGCCGCAGCACGGAGTGCGGCACCGCGACGTTGAAGGTGGCCGCAGCCGCCGCGCCGACCACGAGGAAGCCCCCGGCGTGCAGGAAGTCATGCTGGAGGGAGACCCGGAACTCCTCCGCACGGCCGGCACCAGGGGTGTGCCCGGTGGGCCCCTTCGGCAGGCGCAGCCACTCCTCGCGGCCCGCCCGGAGCCACAGCCAGCCCATGGCGACGGAGGTGAGCAGCGAGGCGATGAGGCGGGCGGCGACCATCCCGGGGTTGCCGGGGAAGGCCACATAGGTCGCGACCAGCACGATCGGGTTGATGGCCGGGGCCGACAGCAAGAACGCCAGTGCCGCCGCAGGGGTCACCCCGCGCCGCATCAGGCTGCCGGCCACCGGCACCGAGGCGCACTCGCAGCCCGGCAGAACCGCCCCGGCCGCGCCCGCCACCGGCACCGCGAGCGCCGGGTTGCTCGGCAGCACCCGGGTGAAGACCCGGGCCGGGACGAACGCGCTGATGGCGGCCGACACCAGGGTGCCCAGCAGCAGAAACGGCACGCCCTGGATGACGATCGCGGTGAACACCGTCCGCCACGCCGCCACCGCGCGGTGGTCGAGCGCGGCGGTGACATCCGGCCCCCATATGAGGGCGGCACCGCCGAGCACCACCACCGGAACGCCCGCGATCAGCGCGTGCGAGGCGACTCGGACCGCCGTGCCCAGCCCATCGGCTCCGCCGGCTTCATCGTGGCGCGGCGGCGACGCCCGGTCGCCGTCGCCGCGTTCACGCAGCGGCGGCGCTATGTCGACATCGCTGTCCATTAGGTCTCCCCCACAGGGTCCTTCGCCACGGCGGTGTGTGGAGCTCACCTTAGCGGCGGCGGAGCGGCCGACGCGCCACACTAAACATGAGTGGTCATTCATATGGACATGGATGTCATTTTCATTTACGATCAACGCATCCGCTTCCAGCCGAGCGACTGTGAGGTGATCCGACGTGAGCAGCCGGACTACCCGGCAGCGAACCGCCGTCCTGCGCACCCTCACCAGCTGTCAGGACTTCGTCTCCGCACAGGAGCTGCACGCACTGCTGACCGCCACCGAGGTTCCGATCGGACTGACCACGGTCTACCGCGCTCTGCGGGACCTGGAAGCGGCCGGCGGTGTCGATGTCGTACGCGACGACGCCGGCGAACGGCTCTACCGCCCGCGGCCCGCCGACGGGCATCGCCACTACCTGATCTGCCGCTGCTGCGGCCGCAGTCGGCCGGTGGACTCCGAGGTGGTGGAGCGGTGGGCCGACCGCATCGGCACGGACACCGGATTCGCGGCAGTGGAGCACACCGTCGAACTCACCGGCATCTGCGCCGAGTGCCAGCCCGCCACCGATGAAGGAGAACCATCGCCATGCCGCTGGGAGCCCACCCAGGGCCGAGTCCGCAGCTGCGCGAGTTGAAGCAGACCATACGGCGGCTACTCGGACTCGATGACGACACCGCCGTGGTGGTCCGGCAACTCGCCTGCACCGAGCCCGGCTGCCCGCCCTTGGAGACGGTCATCGCCGTCCTTCCCATGAACGGCCGGGCCCGCCGCTGGACCCTGCACACCACCGCCGAAGAGATCACAGAGGACGACTTGCGAGCCGCCCTGCTCGCCGCGCCACCCGAAGGAGCCTGAATGACCACGCAACCACCCGACGAACCCCGCGACGAGCGCACCCCCGTCACCGTACTGACCGGTTTCCTCGGCTCCGGCAAGACGACCCTGCTCAATCGCATCCTCACCGAACAGCACGGCCTGCGGGTCGCCGTCATCGAGAACGAGTTCGGCGAGGTCGGCGTCGACGACGCCCTCGTCCTCGACGCCGAAGAAGAGATCTTCGAGATGAACAACGGCTGTATCTGCTGCACCGTTCGCGGAGATCTGATCCGCATCCTGGGCGCCCTGATGCGGCGGCGCGAGACCTTCGACCACATCCTGATCGAAACCACCGGCCTCGCCGACCCGGCCCCCGTCGCGCAGACGTTCTTCATGGACGACGAGATCGCCGCCCAGCTCCGGCTGGACGCCATCGTCACCCTCGTCGACGCCGCGCACGTCCTCCAGCACTTGGACGAGGTCAAGCCCGAAGGAGTGGAGAACGAGGCCGTCGAGCAGATCGCCTTCGCCGACCGGATCGTGCTCAACAAGACCGACCTGGTGGACGAGGCGGCCATCGCCGAGGTCACCGGCCGCATCCGCGCCATCAACAGCGGCGTGCAGATCATCCCCGCCCGGCACGCCGCGGTCGACCTCCCCCGGGTGCTGGACGTCGGCGCCTTCGACCTGGAGCGCGTCCTCGCCGACGACCCGGCCTTCCTCACCGAGACCGAGCACCAGCACGACACCACCGTCACTTCGGTCGGCATCGACCTGACCGGCGAACTCGACGAGGAACGGCTCAACCGGTGGCTGGGCACCCTGCTGCGGACCAAGGGCGTCGACATCTTCCGCTCCAAGGGCATCCTCGCCCTCGCCGGGGCGCCCAGGCAGTACGTCTTCCAGGGTGTGCACATGCTGCTGGACGGTGAGTTCGGCCGCGACTGGCGCGACGGCGAGCAGCGCCGCAACCGGCTGGTCTTCATCGGCCGCAACCTCGACCGGGACGCACTGGAGCGCGGCTTCGCCGACTGTCTGGCCACCGCCGGGGCCGCCGCATGAGCATCACCGCACCCGACGCCGGCCTCGCCACCGCCTGGGACACCACCGTCGACGACGCGCCCGTCGCCCTCAGCGCACGCCACGGCCTGCTCGCCGTCGCCGGCGCCTCGGGCACGGTCTGGGTCCTGGACGCCACCACCGGGGCGGGCATCGACACCTTCGAACTGCCCGGCGGGGCGCTGAGCGTGGCCCTGGCCCCGGACGCCCGGCACGCGGCCGCCACCGGACCGACCGGCTACGCCCTGTGGCGCAGAGAGGACAGCCGTACGACGGTCCGCGACACCGGAGCCTGGTCATCAACCGCCATATGGGCGGACCACGAGCGGGTCGCCATCGCCTCCGGTCGCCGCGCGCATGTCCTCACCCCGGACGGCGATGAACGTTGGGCAACCGAGCCCGCTGCCAGCACCGTCACCGACCTCGCCTGGCTGCGCCAGGGACGCCGACTGGCCATCGCCGCCTACGGGGCCGTGCGCTGCCACGAACGGCATACCCTCGAACCGGTGATGACCTACCCCTACATCGGCTCGCACCTCGCGCTCGCCGTCGCTCCCACCGGACGGTGGATATGCAGCGGCAATCAAGACGCCTCCATCCACATCTGGCGCACCCGCGACGCGAGCGAACTCACCATGTCCGGCTACCCGGGAAAGGTCTCCCGCCTCGCCTTCGACGACACCGGCTTCTGGCTCGCCGCCGACGGCGCACCCGACGTGACCGTCTGGGACTTCTCCGGCAAGGGCCCCGCCGGCACGGCCCCCCGCTCCTTGCGCTGCCACCAGAACATCACCGCACTGGCCTGGCGGCCCGGCGGGGACGGCCATCTCGCCAGCGGCGGCCACGACGGCACGGTCGCGGTGTGGCACGCCACCGCCGGTCGGCCCGAATCCCGGCTGTCCCCCGCCCGCATCCTGGACGGCGACACGGCGGTCGCGTCACTGGCCTGGGCCGGGCCAGAGCTACTCGTGGCGGCATACCGGGACGGCCGCGTACGGGCCCACCAGTTGCCCTCCCGGACCACGCTGTGAGCCCCCGTACGGCGACGATCGGCGCCGCCCGCGACCGGCCGTGCACCCTGGTCGTCTGCCGGGGCTGCTGCTGTGGCAACCCTCGCAAGCACCCCGGCACCGACCACCAATGGCAGCTCGACAGGCTGCGCGCCGCGGCCGCCGACTCAGGCGGTCGCCTCGCCGTCCGTACAACGGACTGCCTCGGCCCGTGCGACCAGGCCAACGTCATCGTGGTGCAGCCTTCCGCCGCCGGACGCCGGGGCGGCGGCCGCGCGACGTGGATCGGCTGGGCCAAGGACGACGACTGCACCGACGACATCCTCGGCTGGGCCGCCGCGGGCGGCCCTGGTCTGGCGGAACCGCCGGCCACACTCGAGCTGCAGTTCATCCGCCCACCGGGCGAAGCCCGGACGCGGGCACGCGGCCGCGGACGCGGTCGTGCACGCCGATGAGGTCATGGGCGGCCGCGATGCCCTCGCGGCCGCCCGCCTCGACGAAGCCACGGCAGCGTCCGTCGCCACCACGCTCCAGGCCCTGGCCACGCCCTCCCGGCTGCTGATCCTCACCACTCTGCGGCAGTCACCCCACTCCGTCACCCAACTCGCGGCCGAGGTCGGCATGGAGCAGTCCGCCGTCTCCCACCAACTCCGCCTTCTGCGCACTCTCGGCCTGATCACCGGCCGCCGTGACGGCCGTCGCATCGTCTACCGCCTCTATGACGACCACGTCGCCCGACTCCTCGACCAGGCCGTCCACCACATCGAACATCTCCGCCTCGGCGTCCGCGATCCGCACTGACCCTGGCCAGGGTGGCGTCGGTGACAACGGCCCCCTGGCCGGGCACGGCGGCTATCGGGAGCCGTACGGAAGCAGGGCCATCTCGCGGGCGTTCTTGATGGCACGGGCTATCTGTCGCTGCTGCTGTCGCGTCACATGGGTCACCCGGGGGCTGCGGATCTTGCCGCGGTCGGAGATGAACTTCCGCAGCAGATCGGTGTTCTTGTAATCGACATACGTGATGCCGGCGGCGTCGAGCGGATTGACGCGTGGGCGCTTGGCGCCCCGCCGGTCGGAGGTGGCGCGGCGGGCCATGAGCGGGTCCTTTCGGTACGGGGTGATACGCGGTCAGGCGACCGGGTCGAGCAGTTCGTCGAAAGCGCGCGACAGCTCTTTCCAGCCGTCCGGGCCCGCCGCGTACTCGGCGTCGGTGAGGAGGCACGAGTCGAGCAGAGCGAGGAGACCGTCGCGGTCGAGTTCGGGTGAGGTGAAGGTGAGGTGCTGGCAGCGGTCGCCGTGTTCGGGGTGCCAGTCGAGGGAGGCGGCTACGCGGCGCTCGGCGGGCACCATCTCCCAGGCGGCGTCGGGCAGCGCGGCCAGCCATGGTCCGGCCGACTCCACGCACAGCGCGCCGCCCGCGGCATCCCACGACAGTAGCGTGTCGCCCCGGTCCGCCAGCCAGAAGCGGCCCCGGCTGCGGGCGGCGGCACAGCTCAGATCTTCCAGCGCATCGTAGAGCCGCCCCGGGTGAAAGGGACGTTCGCGGCGCCAGACGAGGGTGCTCACGCCGTGCTCGTCGCTCTCCTGGGGCAGCAGCGCGCAGGCCGGGTGCTGACGGGCAGCCGCCGCCTCCACGTCGAACCCGGTCAGCAGGGCGGGCCCCAGGGCACCTTCGCCGAGACGTACCTGCCGTGCGCCTGGGGTGAGCTGGGCGAGCAGGGCGTGGTCCCCGTCGTCGGGGAGCTCGTCGACCGATGTGCCCTCCACGACGGCGATCACGCTCGGGTATTCGAGTTGCCGGGCGAAGGTGTCGGCGACGGTGCGCTGGTCGGTCGGGGCGGCGGCAAGACCGACGTCCGCCAGATCGTCGCCGTTCGCCAGATACGGCAACACCAGCGCCGGGTCGATCGCGGTGGCCGCTCCGGTCAACCGCAGAGGCGCGTCCTCGTCGGCGATGACCGCGGCCATGGCCTGGGGTTCGACCGAATCCCACAACTCCACCACGGCCAGCCGGTGGCCGCCGCCCGCGGCCAGGCGCAGCAGTTCGGGGACCATGTCCTCACGGAGTGCGCAGCACGCGCAGTCGTTCACCAGGGGCGCGTCGCCGCTGTCGAGCGGGCCGGTGGCGTCCCGTACGGTGCGGCGCACGGCGCTGTCGGTGGCGGCCGACAGGTCGTGGTGCAGGGCGACGGAGCCGGGGACCGTTCGCAGGATCTCCTCGACGGCGGCCCGGCGGGCGTCGGCGTGCAGTCCGCCCACGATCGCGACGGGCAGCCGCGCCTCGTCCCCCTTCACCGGCCCCTCCGTCCGCGTCCGTAGCGCCGCTCGAAGCGCTCCACGCGGCCCGCGGTGTCCATGATCCGCTGGGTGCCGGTGTAGAAGGGGTGGCTCGCCGAGGAGGTCTCGACATCGATGACCGGGTAGGTGCGGCCGTCCTCCCACTCGACGGTCGTGTCGCTGGTGGCCGTGGAGCGGGTCAGGAAGGCGAAGTCGGCGGCGCGGTCGCGGAAGACGACCGGCTCGTACGCGGGGTGGATGCCGGGCTTCATGGCGGTCAGCGCTCCTCTCGGAAGTCGACGTGGCGGCCCACGACCGGGTCGTACTTGCGCAGGACCATCCGGTCGGGGTCGTTTCGGCGGTTCTTGCGGGTCACGTAGGTGTAGCCGGTGCCGACGGTGGACCTCAGCTTGATGATCGGGCGTAGCTCGTTGCGTGCCATGAGCCACAGCATACATAAACTTGGTTTTCATTTTCATCAAGCTGCTACGGTGCTCCCCACACCACCCTCGGACACTTCGAGAGGAACCATGTCCGCCCACTGCCAACTCACCGGCCGGCAACCCGGCTTCGGCCAGAACATCTCCCATTCCCACCGCCGGACCAAGCGCCGGTTCGACCCCAACATCCAACGCAAGCGCTACTGGCTGCCGAGCGAGGGCCGCCACATCCGGCTCACCCTCAGCACCAAGGGCATCAAGACCGTCGATGTGATCGGCATCGAGGCCGCCGTGGCCCGCATCCGCACCAAGGGAGGAAAGGTCTGACGGCGAAGAAGAGCAAGATCGCCAAGAATGAGCAGCGACGCGCGATCGTCGCCCGCTACGCCGAGCGCCGCGCCGAACTGAAGGGGATCATCGCCGACCCCCGCGCCGCGGACGAGGAACGCCTCACCGCCCAGCGGGAACTGCGCCGCCAGCCACGCGACGCCAGCGCCACCCGCGTCCGCAATCGCGACTCCGTCGACGGTCGCCCCCGCGGCCACCTGCGCGCCTTCGGCCTCTCCCGGATCCGACTGCGCCAGATGGCGCACGCGGGCGAACTTCCCGGCGTTACCAAAAGCAGCTGGTAGCCCCCGCCGGGGCGCTTGGCGCGGGCGGACGCCACAAGCCAGCTCCGGCATGTCGCGTCCGCACCGCGCCCCCGCCGCACAGACGTCCACGACATGTGCCGACACCCCAGGCCGAAGATGGCAATGATTATCGTGTGCTAAGTTCAAAGGCAGGTAAATTCTCAGCTCGCCGCCCTCAGGAAGACTCCTGTGAACCTGCCCAAGACCCTGCCCCTCGCCGCGATATCCGTGGCTTCCTCGCTTCTGCTCACCGGCTGTTTCTCCTCCGGCGCACCGTCCGCCTCCGAGGGCAAGCGCATCCGCGTCGCGATGATGCAGCCGCCGCGGTCCGCCCTGTCCCCGCTCAGCGACGACGCCTTCAAACTGTCGCGCTGGAGCACCGCCGAAACCCTGGTCACCCTCGACAAGGACGGCGACGCGCGGCAGGCCCTCGCCACGAAGTGGCGGCGGACCGGCGATAAGACGTGGACCTTCACCATCCGCCAAGGAGTGGAATTCCACGACGGGTCAGCGCTCACCGCCCAAGCCGTCGTACGGTCCCTGAACGCCGCCACCCGGGCCGCGCCCAAGCCGCGCATCCTGGACGGGGTCGACATGAAAGTGAAGGCGAGCGGTGGCAGCACCGTCACCGTCACCACCGCCGAGGCGGACCCGCTCGTCCCACAGCGGCTGTCCTCCCCGCAACTGTCGATCCTCGCCGCCAAGGCGTACCGGGGTAAGACCATCAGCCCGGTCGGCGCCGGCACCGGCGCCTTCGTCCTGAAGAAGGTGAACGGCACCACCTCGGCCACCCTCGACCGCAACGCGGACTACTGGGGCGGCAAGGCCGAGGCCGCCGGCATCGACGTCACCTTCGTGCCCGACGGAGCCGCCCGCGCCGCCGCCCTGCGCAGCGGAGATGCCGACATCGTCGAGGCCGTACCCGTCTCCCAGGCGGCGCTGCTGGACGAGGACCAGATCAGCGAGGTCCCCATGCCCCGGACCAACACCCTCTATCTCAACACCGAGCACGGCCCCTTCGCCGACCCGGCGCTGCGCGCCGCCGCACGCCGGGCCATTGACGCCAAGGCGCTGGTCAAGGGCGTCTACGAGAGCCGCGCCGATGTCGCGCGGGGGCTGCTGGGTCCGGCGCTGCCCTGGGCGGCCAAGGAGCGGGACGGCCGTACCAAGACGGCCAGGGCCGGTGACCCGGGTGGCCGGTCCATCACCATCGGCACCTTCACCGATCGCGCAGAGCTGCCCGAGGTCGCCACCGTGCTACAGCAGCAGCTGCGGGACGCGGGCTTCAAGGTGAAGCTGGAGGTGCGCGAGTACGCCAACATCGAATCCGACGCGCTCAAGGGGAAGTTCGACGCCTTCATCCTCTCCCGGGCGACCGTACTGGACTCCGGTGACCCGGCCGCATACCTGCACAGCGACTTCGCCGGCGACGGCTCCTTCAACATCTCCCAGCTCAACAACGAAACGGTCGACGGGGCGGTACGAAAGGCCGAGGCCACCGCGTCCGGCGATGCCCGGCGTGCGGCGATCCTGAAGGCCGAGACCGCGATTCTCAACACCGACGCCGCGATCCCCATGCTGCACGAGCGGGTCATCCAGGGGGACGCGACCGACGTCGTGGGCTCCGCCAAGGACCCGCGCGAGCGTGAACTCGTCACCAACGAGACGTACGTCAAGTGAGCGTCGCCCTACGGGCCGGCCTGACCCGGGCGGGAGCCCTGGCCGCCGTCACCGTCGCCGTCGGACTGCTGCCGTGGCTGTCCGGCCGGGACCCTGCTCTCACCGTGCTGCGCGCCCGGTCGGCCGAACAGGAGCCGACACGCGAGGCGCTGGCGGCCGTACGGCGGGATCTCGGACTGGACGCCGGGGCCCTGGGCTTGCTCGGCGACTGGGCGGGCGGGCTGGTACGCGGAGACCTCGGACAGTCCTGGGTCTCCGGCACCGATGTACTGCCGTCGGTACTCTCCGGGCTCGGCGTCTCCCTGTCGCTGATGGGCGCGTCGTTGATAGTGGCGCTGCTGGTCGCTGCCGCGGTGTGTGCTCCGGCGCTGGTGCGGGGCGCGCGGGGCACGGTGCGCGGGGGCGGTGGCGCGGTGGCCGCGATGCTGGCAGCCGTGCCCGAATTCCTGCTGGCGACGGTGCTGTTGATCGTGCTCGGGGTGTGGTGTGGCTGGCTGCCGACCTCCGGGTGGCAGGGACCCGTGAACATGGTGCTGCCCGCCCTCGCCATGGGCGTCCCGGCGGGAGGCATCGTCGGCAGGCTCATCGACGACGCGCTGCCCGCCGCCTTCGGTGAGCGGTGGGCAGGACTGTGGCGGGCCTCGGGGATCGCAGGAGGCCGGATCGCCTGCGCGGCGCTGCGGCGGGCCATGCCCGCGCTGGTGCCGCAGCTCGGCCTGGTGGCGGTCGGCCTCACGGGTGGCGCCGTCGCCGTCGAGACCGTCTTCGCCGTGCCGGGCCTCGGGCGCACTGCCCTTGGCGCCGCCAAGTCCCAGGACCTGCCGCTGTTGCAGGGCACCGTGCTCGCCCTGCTCGCGCTCGGGCTCGCTGCCGGCGCGGTGGCACATCTCGTACGCGGCCGGCTGCTCGGGCCGGGGCTGAAGGACGCGGCGCTGGCCCTGCCCGCGCCTGTCGTCGCCGAGCCGACACGGCTGCGCCGGGCGATGCCAGTGCTGTTGGCAGCGCTCCTGACCGCAGCCATCAGCTGGGGACTACTCGGCGACCCGTACCGGCTGGACACCACCGGCCGCCTGGCCGCGCCGTCCTTCGCCCATCCACTCGGCACCGACGCCCTCGGCCGCGACGTGCTGTCCCGGCTGGGGCACGGAGCCGCCGCGACCGTCGGGGTGGCCGTCGCCGTGTGCGTGGTCTCGTATCTGTTCGCCCTGGCCTTCGGCTTCCTGCCGAACGTCTCGACCGGCGCCGCCGACATCGCCAACGCCCTGCCCCCGGTCGTTGTCGGCATCCTCGTCGCCGCCGTCATCGGCCCCGGCACGGCGGGAGCATCGCTTGCGGTCGCCCTCGTCTCCTGGCCCCCGCTGGCCGCGCATGCGGCGGCGCTGATTGTGGAGACGCGTGCGGCGGCCTATCTGACGGCGCAACGGGCCATCGGCGCACGGCCGTTGTGGATCCTCACCCGGCACATACTTCCCGCAGTCGCCGGTCCTGTCGCCCGCCACGCGGTACTGCGGCTCCCCGGAATCGCGCTGGCACTGGCCTCGCTCGGTTTCCTGGGGCTCGGCGCCCAGCCCCCCGCTCCCGAATGGGGCCTCATGCTCGACGAATCACGGCTGTACGTCGAGCGGGCCCCATGGGCCGCCCTCGCGCCGGCACTCGCACTCGCCCTGCTGGCCGGGCTGGCGGTCTCCCTGTCGACCGCGGGCCTGCGCACGCGCCGCAACACCGGCCCGTGAGGTCTCCGCCCGCCCCGCATACATATCCGCTCCCACCCTCCGCACCGAAGGTGACCGCCCATGCCCGAACCACTCCTCGCAGTGCGCGACCTTCACGTGACCCTGAGAGACGGGTGCCACGCCATACCCGCCGTGCGGGGGTTGTCGTTCGAAGTGCACCGAGGCGAAGTCGTCGCGCTCGTCGGGGAGTCGGGAGCCGGGAAGTCCCTGACCGCGCGGGCGGTCCTCGGGATGCCACCGCACGGGGCCCGCGTCACCGGCAGCGTACGGCTGCGCGGGCACGAGCTGATGGGAGAGTCGTACGCGGGCGTGTGGGGCCGCCGGATGGCGTTCGTGCCGCAGGACGCGCTGACCGTGCTCAGCCCGGTCCACACGATCGGCGACCAGATCACCGCGGCCGTGCGGTCCGTCGCGAAGACCTCCCGCCGGGAGGCCCGGGCCCGCGCCGTGGCAGCCCTGGACCGCGTGGGTATCGCGGACACCGCGCGTCGGGCGCGGGCGTATCCGCACGAGTTCTCCGGCGGCATGCGACAGCGAGCGGTGATCGCCATGGCGATGGTGAACGAGCCGGAGCTGGTCATCGCCGACGAGCCGACGACCGCACTGGACCCGGCAATCGAGGCCCAGGTGCTGAAGGCCCTGGCAACGGCCCGCGAAGCGACCGGCGCGGCACTGGTGCTGATCACACATGACCTGCGGATCGTCGCGCGGCACGCAGACCGGGTTGTGGTCATGTACGCGGGGCGGGCCGTGGAATCGGGCCCGGTGGAGCCGGTGTTCCGCGCACCCCGAGCGCCGTACACCGCGGGGCTGATTGCCTCACTGCCACCCGCCGAGATGGACGCGGTGGACCGGTGGCTGCCGTCGATCACCGGGGCGCCGCCGTCGCCGACGGACCTTCCGCGTGGCTGCGCCTTCGCACCGCGCTGCCCGCTGGCCCGGCAGGACTGCGAGGACGAGGAGCCCGCGCTGGCCGCCGCCGGGGAGCCGGGACAGCTGGCCGCCTGCCACCGCTCGACGGACCTTCCCGTGCCGGCGACCGGGCTCTTTTCACGGAAGGCGACAGCATGAGCGACCCGCTGCTGAAGGTGACGGACCTTGTCGTCCGCTACGGCCGCCACACCGCCGTCGACGAGGTCTCCTTCGACATCCACGCGGGGGAAACACTCGCCCTGATCGGCCCATCGGGCTGCGGAAAATCCTCCACTGCCCTGGCCACGCTCGCCCTACGCCGCCCGGACGGCGGGAGCCTACGCTTCGAGGGGCAGGAGCTCACCGGCCTGCGGGAGCGCGAGCTGCGCCCGCTGCGGCCCCGGTTCCAGCCGGTCTTCCAGGACCCCTACGGCTCGCTCAGCCCCCGGCTGCGGATCCGCGACGCGATCGCCGAACCCCTGCGCGCACAACGGAGGCCACCGGCAACCGGCCAGGTCGAGACGCTGATGGAGACGGTCGGCCTCGACACCGCACTGGGGGACCGCCTGCCGAACGAACTGTCCGGCGGGCAGTGCCAGCGCGTCGGAATCGCGCGGGCGCTGGCCGGTGAGCCCCGGTTGCTGGTGCTGGACGAGCCGGTGTCGGCACTCGACCCGTCGGTGCGCGCGGGCGTGCTGAACTTGCTCACCGCCCTCCAGGAGGACCGAGGTCTGGCGTACCTGTTCATCTGCCATGACCTCGCGCTCGTACGCCACTTCGCACACCGTGTCGCCGTCATGCGGCAGGGTCGGATCGTCGATACCCGGCCTGCCCGCGAGCTGAGCCTTACCGCACTCGACAGCGGTCCCGCGTAGCCCCCGTCATGGGACGGGTTCCCCCTCCTACGGGTCAGCCTTCCGGGTCCTGCGCCGCGGCGCCGAGCAACGGATCGGGCAGGCAGGCCCAGTGGTCGGCGCCGAGGGCCAGTTCACGGTCGTCGAGCACGGCGGCGTCCAGCGCGGCCCGCAACCGATCCTCGTCCAGATCGGCGCCGGTGAGCAGAATCTCGTTGCGGCGCTCGCCGTAGTAGTCGTCCCAATACCACGAGGCCAGCGTCCGGCGCTGGGGAGAGGCGGCGCGCCAGCCTTCCGTATCGCCGCCCTCCAGCCAGCGTCCAGCCTCTCGCAGTTCGAGGTGGCGACCTGCCGAGCGCCAGGAGATGACCGCGTCCGGGTGGGTGGCCACCCACAAGTGCCCTCGGCTGCGCACCACCGCGGGCATGACCTGGGGCAGGCTCTCCGCCAGCCGCTCAGGATGCAGCGGGCGCCGGGACCGCCACAGCACCGAGGCCACGCCGTGGTCGATGCCGCGACGGCGCACGACAGAAGCGACGGGGTCGAGCCGGTCGGCCGGTCCGCCCGCGGCCCACGTGGAATCGGGCCGCGTCAGAGTCGTCAGTGGAGCGCTGTCGCAGTCTTCCGCGTCGAGGAGGATCTCCGCGGACGGGTTGAGATGGGCGAGCAGGGCGCGGGAGCCTTCAATGCGGCTGCCGTCCTCCCCCCGGCCGTCCCGCACGACCATCATGTGCGCGGCCTCCACCAGCCGGGCGGCGGCTTCGGCGACCGTGAGGGGCACGGCCTGCGGACGGTCGCCGAAAACGTGGGCGGAGCGGTGCACGCAGCGCAGGTCGCTCAGCAGCCGACCGAGGTCGATACCGGCGGCGAGGGGTGCGAGGTCGTAGTGGTCGGACAGCGGGGTCCTGCCCAGCGGGGTCCGCCACAGCTCGGCCAGAAACGACACGGCGTCGACGTTGTCGGGGAGCGCGAGCACAACATGCGGGGATGCGGCGGCCCTGGCGATGGCGCCCAGGTCCTGACGGACTATCACTGCTGGGTCACCAGTTGCCACTTGAGAGAGCGAGGCGCGCTGCCGTTCGTCACCGCCCGTGACGAGGCGCTGCACGAAGGGGTACCGCCCGACCTGGTCACCGTGGACCGAGACCGAGAGCACCAGCGCGTCGGGCGAGGCGAGCCGCAGCAGGTCCAGGACGCGGCCCCGGGATTCCGGGGTGTTGCCGGACACCACGCCCAACAAGCCGCGGCCCCTCACTCCGGCCCCCGTCCGGTGGCGGTGACGAGCACATAAGCGCTCCTGCGCACCCGCAACATCACCAACGGCACTTTTCCTCCTGAGCAACGGCCTCACAGCAACCAGCACGCTACATGAAAACGGCACTCATTTTCATGTATGGTGCGGGGCAACGTCGAGCGACACCGAGCAGAAAAGGACCCGTACGTCATGGCCGTGCCCAAGCGGAAGATGTCCCGGAGCAACACCCGCCACCGCCGCGCGCAGTGGAAGGCAAGCGCGCCAGAGCTGGTGAAGATCACCATCGACGGCCGCGAACATCAGGTGCCGCGACGGCTCGTCCCCGCTTACCGGCGCGGCCTGCTGCGTCCCGAGGGCTGAGCGCGCCATGGCCGATCAGCTTCCGGTGACGGTCTTGTCGGGTTTCCTGGGATCCGGCAAGACCACCCTCCTCAATCACCTCCTCAACAACCGCGACGGGCTGCGGGTCGCCGTCATCGTCAACGACATGAGCGAGGTGAACATCGACGCCGCACTCGTCCGCGATGGCGACGCGGCCCTTTCCCGCACCGAAGAGCGCCTCGTCGAGATGACGAACGGCTGCATCTGCTGCACCCTGCGCGACGACTTGCTGGAGGAGGTGGACCGGCTCGCGAGAGAGGGACGGTTCGACTATCTCCTCATCGAGTCCAGCGGCATCTCCGAGCCCATG
>NZ_RIBZ01000048.1:0-16445 GCF_003721215.1 Streptomyces botrytidirepellens | reverse complement strand
GGGCCGCGGAGGCCGGCGCACCGCGCGCGGCCCACCCGGGCGGTCCGGGCCGCGGCCGCCCGCGAGGCGGAGGAGGCCGATGCCATGGTGCACCGCCGCGCAGTCGGTGACGTGATGACCGGTCGCCACCTCCGCCCCAACGCACCGCCGCAACGGCAGCCGCATGCCCGGGGTGCGGAAGCTGGTCCAGACATGTTCATGGCTCTTACCTGCGGTTTCCCGCAGATGTGCCGAGTGCCGGACGAAGCGTTGTCCTCCAGTTGCGGGTCCGTCGGGTTACCTGCCAGACCGTCTCGTGCGGGCGACGGACCTTCGTGGAGCAGACACCCGGCCTGACCCGCCGGCACGGTCAGCGGACTGAGCGGCTACGCTCCACACCGGCCGCGGTCGGGCTCGCTCTGGCGAGCCGGGCAGGTGCTCGGCTGGCCCGTGTCTTCGGGGTGTCCGTCAGCCGCAGCACTGTCCTGCGGCTGGTCGACGCGCTCGCCCGAACCGGAGCCGACCGCACTGCGGGTGGTCGGCGTCGAGGAGTACGCTGCCCGCAAGGGCCGCCACTACGGCACGATCCTCGTCGATATCGAGACCCGGCGCCCGGTCGACCTGCTGCCCGACCGGGAAGCATCAACCCTGGGCGCGCGGCCAGCCCAACAGCCCGGCATCGAAGTTGTCTGCCGTGACCGCGCTCCTTTCTTTGCCGAGGGCGCCACGGCCGGGGCTCCGCAGGCCGTCCAGGTCGCGGACCGGTGGCACTCGTGGCACAACCTCAGTGAGGCCGCCGAGCGAACCGTCGCACAGCACCGCCGCTGCCTGCACGTCTTGCTCCCCCAGACGCCCGACCCCGAGCCCGAACCTGCCCTGGAGAAAGAGACGTCGGACTCGCCGTGGCCGACCGGCCACCGGTTCGCTGACCGCACCCGCACCCGCACCACGCACGCCACCGTCCACGCACTGCTGAAGGCGGGGCACAGCCGTCGCGCGATCCAGCGGCAGTTCCACATGACCAGCCGCACCGTCAGGCGGTATGCCGACGCCGCCGAGCCGGAAGACCTCTTCGCCGGCCAGTGGCAGAGCCGGACCTCCGTCCTGGACGAGTACACGACCTACCTCGACGACCGCTGGAACAACGGCTGCACCAACGCCTGGAAGTTCTGGGAGGAGTTCACCCCACTCGGATACAAGGGTCGCTACCAGCGTATTCGTACCTATCTGAACAAGAAACGCACCTCACCGCGGGCCGTGACCGCACGCCCGCTCTCGCCCCGCACTGTCGCCGGATGGATCCTGCGACGCCCGGAAACCCTCGCCGAGAGCGGACAGCTCCAGCTCAAGACCGTCCAGGGCCACTGCCCTGGACTGGACGCGCTCACCCGGCACGTCCGCTCCTTCGCGACCATGCTCACCCAGCGCCAAGCGAGCGCCTGGCCGACTGGCTTGACGCGGTCCGTCAGGACGACCTGCCCAGTCTCCACACCCTCGCTGCGGGTATCGACCGCGACCGCGACGCCGTCATCGCCGGCCTCACCCTGCCCTGGAACTCGGGTCCCGTCGAAGGTCATGTCAACCGGATCAAGATGCTGAAGCGTCAGATGTTCGGCCGCGCCGGCTTCCAACTCCTACGTAAACGTGTGCTGTTGTCGTAATTCTCAGTACCGATTGGCGACCGCTGTCACGCATCAAGCTCCCACTGACCAAGGCAGCCTCGCATCTACGGCGGTCACCAGACGTCGTCCCGAGAAAGCCGTTACGGCACAGAGGTGATGCCCCCGTCGACGCGCAGGTCGATCCCGTTGATGTAGCCGGCCAACGGACTGGCCAGAAACGCAACCGCTGCCGCGATGTCCGCCGCAGTGCCCAGCCGCCCCGCCGGGTTCGGGGCGTACTCGGCCACCACCAGCGGCTCCAACTGCGTCCACTGCTCCGGCCAGCCCCGCGCAGACGCCCCATCTTCGAACATCTGCCGCATTCCGTCGGTGACGATCACCCCAGGGCTCAGTGTGTTTGCGGTGATACCGGATCCGGCCAGATGCCGGGCCAAGCTGGTGGTCATGTTGACCACGGCGGCCTTCGCCGCCGAGTACTCGACCATGTTCGGCAACGGAGTCGTCGCGGCCCGACTGCCCACGTTGACAACCCGCCCCCATCCCCGCTCGCGCATCTGAGGCACCAGGGCCCGGATCATCCGCACGGCGGATACGACGTTGCCGTTCACCGCATCCAGCCACGCGGCCGGCTCCGCACTCTCCCAGTCATGCTCAACGAATGGACCGGCGTTGTTGACCAGTACCTCCACACCCCACTCGCGAGCCCGCTGAGCCACCTTCCCGGCGCCTTCATCCTCAGTAAGGTCACCCAGCACGACATCCGCCACTCCGCCGGCGGCGTTCAACTCCGCCGCCACCTCGCCAGCACGCACGGGATCGCGGCCATGCACCAACACAGCACACCCTTCATCGGCCAGCCGCCGGGCCACCGCCGCACCGATGCCCCCGCTACTCGCCGTTACCAACGCTCGTCGCCCCGCAAGATTAAGATCCATGTTCCGGCAGGCTAGGTCACGCCTGTGACATTCCCGTCGAACAGGCAAATTCACGAGGCGCCATCAAGATCAATAATTACGTCGCGTGCCTGCTCCACAAAAGATGAGCCAGAACCACGACTCGCGAATAGAGCCAACCGGTAGGTGATCGACGGGATTGTCTGTAAGTTTCGGACCGGGTCGCAGTGGGTTCACCTGCCGGAGGAGTACGGCCACTGGCGCGGGGTCTACAACCGGCTGCGGATGTGGGCCGCCGACGGCACGTGGGAGCGGGTGTTCACCGCGCTGATGGCCCGGGCCGATGCCGAGGGAGACCTGGACTGGGTGGTCTCGGTGGACTCCACTATCGTGCGCGCCCACCAGCACGCGGCCGGGGCCCGCAAAGGGGCCCGGCCGGAGAGCCCGCCGACCACGCGATCGGCGGGTCCCGCGGCGGACTGACCACGAAGATCCACCTGGCAGCCGACTCACGCTGCCGACCGATGGCCTTCGTCGTCACCGGTCGGACAGGCCGGTGACGCGTCCGCCTTTGCTGACGTGATGGCCCGGCTACGGGTTCCCCGCTCGCTCGGGCGTCCCCGCACCAGGCCGGAAGTGGTCCTGGCCGACAAGGCGTACTCCTCCCGCGCCATCCGCGAACACCTGCGCAGCCGCGGTATCCGCGCGGTCATCCCCATCCCGGCCGACCAGCGCGGTCATCGCCTGCGTCGTGGGAGCCGAGGAGGGCGGCCATCCACCTTCGACCGCAATGCCTACAAGCAGCGCAATACCGTCGAGCGGTGCATCAACCGCATCAAGCAATGGCGCGGACTCGCCACCCGATACGGCAAGACCGCCACCATCTACCTGGCCGGACTCCACATCGCGGGCATCTTTCCGTGGTCCGCCCGGTGATCCAAATGAAACGCCCTAGCCGATGCCCAGGACGGGCAGGCACTCCTCGACGCCGGTCAGCTCGATGTCGTCCCGGCAGATCCGTTCCCACGCGTCCCGAGTGAGCCGCCACTGCTGGATCCGCGCGGGCTCACCGCGGCGGGTGTCCCAGTCCATGCCGTTCGGTTCGTAGCCCAGGCCACGGGAAACGCGGTTGGACGCTTCGTTGTCGATGAAGGCGTCGCTGCCGGCTTCGCGTGCGCCCAGCCCGGCGAAGGCCAACTGCAGGACCGCCGCCCGCATTTCCTTGCCAAGCCCCTGTCCGCGGCTGCCGGGGGCCAGCCACGAGAAGCTGGACACCGTGCCGAACCGCGTGAAGTTCGTGCCGATGAGGTCCTGCATGCCGACCGGTTCGCCGTCGACGAGCACGGCGAAGTACAGCCGCCACGAGTCCGGGCTCGCGCGGGCGCGGCCGGCCCAGATGGCGCGCAGCCACTGCCATTCGCGTTCGGGGCTGTCGGTGTAGAACGAGATCGGGTCGTCGAACGGCCACGGCTCGGCGTCGGCGACCCCGGCCCGCACGAGCGGCACGAGACGTTCCAGCAGTTCGTCGGACGCGCCGACCAGCGTCAGGCGCGGGGTGCGGACTTCGACGTTCAGCGGGGGATAGGTGTGGGCCACGCCCGGACGGTAGCCAGCCTGCCCGTCCGCCGCATCCGGTTTTCTCCAGGCGCCGACGTTTGATCCTGGGAGATGATCCAAACGAAACACCCTGGTGCCGTGCCCCGGAAAGGGCGCCGGGTTGGTTCCCAGCCGGCGTTAGTGTGGCGTGATCGCCGAGAAGTCCCGTACGAAGCGGGTCAAGAGGTGGGCAAGGGCGGCTCGGTCTTCGGCGGCCCAGCTGGCCGTGGCCTCGGCGATGATTCCGCGACGGAATGTCCGAATCCGTGCGAGTGCGTCCCGCCCTTCGGGGGTGAGGGCCAGCAACGACCGACGGCCGTCGTGCTGGTCGTCCTCACGTCGCAGCAGCCCGGCCTGGAGCCCCTGCGAGGCGAGTCGGCTTGACCTGGGCTGGTCGACGCCGAGCAGGGTCGCAGCCTCGGTAACGGTCAGCGCCGCCCCCTCCCCCTCTGCCGCTTCGACCGCGTCGAGCAACTCGAAGACCGCGTCGGGCAGCCTGGCCTGGTGGCCGGCGTGCTCTCCGCGACGCTCCGCCAACCTCGCCAGTGCACGGCGCTGTCGGCTGCGGCGCAAGGCGACGACAGCTGTCTCGATATCTGCCACGTCCATACTCGGCTTGCCCACCAGAACCCCTCCATGCATAGTTGAAGACAATTACATGTCAATTTACATGTATCTTGGAGGGTTCGTGGACGCGCCCAAGCCCCTCGGCTACTGGCTCAAGCACCTGCACAACCTGCTGGATAAGCAGTTCGACGCGACCCTCGCCGACGTCGGTCTCGGGCGCCGGCACTGGCAGATCCTCAACACCCTCGCCCGCGGCGAAGCCACCCGCGACGAGCTCACAGCAGCACTGGCCCCCTTCTTGTCACCGGGCGAGCCGGACCTGGACGGGGTCCTGGAGGACGTCACCGCCCGCGGCTGGACACGTCCCGGCCTGCCCCCCGAGGGGAACCTCCTGTCCCTCGCCGACGAGGGACGCGCCGCTCACGCGGACATCGCTGCACGTGTTGATGCAACCCGTGCAGCGGTACTCAAGGGCCTGACCCCCGGGCAGTACGCCGAAACTGTACGGATCCTGTCGGTCATGGCAGGCAATGTCGAAGCGGATCTCGCCGCCCGGTAGTCTGTGACCGGTTCGGCGGTGTCCGGTGGTCAGGCCGTAGCCTGGACCGCCCGGCCGCCCCAACCGGATGCCGTTCTCGCTGCGGATCCGTGCACGTTCGCGGCTGCCGGCGGTCTTGGCGCGAGCGACGGCCTTGGACCGGTCGCTGTCGCGTCCGTGGATGCGCCAGCCGCCGCCCTGGGGAATCCGCCCGACCTTTTCACGTCGAGGTGGACCATGTGGCCGGGCCAGCGAGCGATGATCTTGCGCGGCACGCGATTGGTTTCGCCGCTTGGGTCGAGGGGAACCGGCGCTGGCCGAGGGCCAAGACGGCTCAGGTGCCGGGTGACGGTGCGGCGGTTGATCTCGAACCCGGCGGCGTTTCGGCAGTAATCCTCTGAGCGGACCACTTGTGCTCTCGTCGCCACGTCTCGATCAGCGCGGTCACCCACGTCGGCGTGGCGCTTGGGCTGTAGCGCGGCACCGACGAACGGTGCTGCAGACCGGCTTCGCCGAACCTGCGCCAGCGATTGACCCACTTGCTGGCGCAGGCCCGGGAGACCCCCATCTCGGCTGCTACATGGGCGATGGGGCGAGCCCTACAGCGTTGGACCAACCGGCGGCGACCCTCGACGGTGAGCGGCGCATTGCGGTGAGTCATAGCAGCCTGTCGTCAGTCGACGGGGGCGACTCGGATCAGGTTGCCGTCCGCATCCGCGACGACGAACGTGCGCCCGAATACCTCATCGTGCGGCTCGCTGACCACTCGGACCCCTTTCGCCACCCACCGCTCAAACTGGCGATCGATCGCGTCGGGTCCACCAGGCAGTGCGAGGCAGACCTCGCTGGTGCGTGGCACCGCCGGGATCGGGCCGTCGATTTGCCCGCTCCAGAGCGCAAGGTCTGCGCCGTCGCCCAGGTCGAAGGCAATGTATCCGGGGGTCTCGAAGCTGGGCTTGATCTCAAGCAGGTCTGCGTAGAAGCGGGCAGCTTGGGATGCCTCGTTGACGTAGACGATGAACACGATCGAGGTCGACATTGCTCACTCCTTGGGTCGGTCTCACTGAACGACTGGAGCTTGCCTGTCATTTGTGACGGATTCCGTCACGTTTCCTGAGACTCTTGATCCGTGACTCCGGATCGCTTCTTCTCGCTGCTGCTGACGCTGCAATCGCGGGAGACCATGACGACCGCCGATCTGGCGGCGCAAGTCGGTGTGTCGGTCCGTACCGTCCTCCGGGATCTGCAATGGCTGCAAGAAGCGGGCTTCCCGCTGCTGATCCGACGAGGCCGTTGGGGCGGGGTGACCCTTCTACCCGGTGGGTTGCTCGACACGTCACGGCTCACCCCCAGCGAACGGGACCATCTCGCGCTCTACGGCCTCGACGACATGCAGCGCGAGCAACTGGGAGCCGCGGCCGACACCCAGCACGCGCACCAGAAGATGCGTTCGACCCTACGTCTGTCGAACATCGATGTGCTGCCCTTGAGCGCGGTCGTTACCACCGACAACAGACCGTGGTACTCCAGAGACACCGAGGGGCTGCCTCCGGCAGCGCTGGTGGGTGACCTGCGGCGCGGTGTGCGGTTGCGCATCTGCTACCGCCGATCCGAGGACATCCAGGCCACCTGGCGGGTCATAGACCCTTATGGGCTGCTGGCCAAAGCCGGGAGATGATATCTCGTGGCAGACTCCGCGGGTCGTCCTCGACTCCACGCGCTGGAAGGGATCGTCGGCTGGGAGCCGATGCGGGCAGCTCGTCGGATGCGTCCGGACGTGACCCTGGAAAGCGTCGCAAGCGAACTGACGGCGCACTGGGAGAACCCGGAAGCCTTCCAGATCCACGCCGAACTTGACTCGAACCAACTCAGTCGGGCGAGGCGCATCCTCGGCCGCCGCTTGACCATTCGGGACACCGCAGGAGCGCAACGACTGAGCATCACGGTCACCGGTCGGGACTTGGAGGACGTTCGTCTGCTACTGCAGTTCGGCAACAGCGTCACCGTCACCGGCCCCGCAGCAGCCCGCGAGCGCATCCGACAACTCGCTACACAGATCCTTCAGATGTACTCCTGGAGAGATCTTGCTCTGAAGCCGCACACAAGGTGACATCAACGTCCGGCCCCGCAACACCTAGCTAGTGCTCTGACCGGGAAGATTCACCAGATCGACGGTTGGAGCGATTGGATGGGCGGTGATGTCGTTCCGACCGTTGGAGGTGTGGTGGCCGAGCCTGTGCAGGTGCGCCGATTGACCGACCAAGAGGGGCAGAAGCTGCAGAAGATCGTGCGCCGTGGCAGTACCAACTCGGTGCGCTACCGGCGGGCAATGATGCTGCTGGCGTCCCGTCGGCGGGAACCGCGTGCCGGTGATCGCGGCCGGGCTGAGATGTGGAGAGTCGGGGCTGAGACGTGTCCGTACGGCACGGAATCTTGACGCTGGAGGAGGCCGCCGACGCCCTGAATGAGATCACCGGAGGCGCGGCGGACGGTCATGCCCCAAGTGGCGCCTGCGGCCCGTGCCCGGCGCAGTGCGGGGATAGCAATTGGTCATCGAGTCCCACGGCTTCTAACCTGCTCGAATGATCGAAGATGGGCCTGCGGTACGCGTGGGAGACCCCGGACCGCGACGGGTCCACCTGCTCTTCTCCGAGCCGACAAGACCGTTCGGGGACGACCCCACACTCGACTTCCTCGTGAACGCTCGCGGGCAATGGGTGAGGATCGAGACCCTGGTGCGGACGTGGAACGGCGATGGCCTCGACACCTTCCTCTTCTCGCTGGCCGAGGACTTCCGTGGCTGGGAAGGAGCGCGCGCATGGCGCTCTCTGGAACGCGACCTGACGATCTCGGCGGAACACCGCCCGGGCGGCTATGTCCACCTGACGTGGGGTATCCACGACCGGCCTCCGTCCGAGGAGTGGCACTTCGAGACCACCACCGTGCACGAAGCCGGGGAGGAGATACGAAACCTCGCCGCCGAGCTCCACACGTTTCTCACGAGCACGGTCGAGTAGCTGGAGCACCACCACGTGAGGCAGCCTCTACGCCGCATGTCGCGAAGAGTCCTCTCCGCGCAGGCGGAGGTGAACCGTGAGTCGATCACCCAAACCCTCGAGTCCGGCGGTGCTCTCCGCGGGAAATCGCAAAGCCCCTCTCACACCACGGGTCGCGAAGGGCCCTCTCCGCGCGAGCGGAGAGGAACCGGACACCCGCCCAACGTGGCGTTACTGAAGCGATGGCGTACTTTCCACGCGAGTGAAAGTGCCGTAGCAGCAGCAGTCTGCGCTCCGCCTGTCAGTGGTGATCGCCATCATGGAGAGCTATGGCTCACCCGAACTTGACTCCCGGCGGAATCTGGCGGCTCCACTCCGGCGACCAGGAGATTGCCCGGCTGACTGTGACCAGCGCGGACATGCCATGGACTCACGCCGAAGTCGAGACACTTCCTGGCTTTGAAGAGTTCCGTCCCCTCTTCGCTGAGCAAGAGCGGGCCATCGACGAGGAGGACTGGGAGCGGGCCGACGCCTGCTACACCCAGATCCGCGGTGCGCTCACCATGACGTTCCCCGACGGCAGCCCGGTCGCTGAGTTCATGCTGCACATCCACGACGACGGCACCGCCGGCTGGCGCTGGCACCACGAGCCCTTCGACGCGGTGAACCAGTGACGCGTTGGGTTCGCTGCTTCTGGGACGAGGAAGCCACCTGGTTCTACTTCGAGCTGGACACCGAGGGATACGTGATCCGGCAAGTTGAGCTCAAAGAGCCCGGAAGCACGGTTTTGGCCGCTGCCTCCCTATCCGAGTGGCAAGAGGCCCAAAGAAACGGTCAGTTGGCTCAATACGAGAGCGTCTACGGTCTGACCGCTGAACCACCTATCTCTGACTGGGAGGGGCACGACCCACAGTGGTTGACGGCCAACGAGTTCGAGAGCGTGTGGTCGACCGCCCGCCAGCAGATTCAGGACCATCAGCGGCAACACCTCTCCTGAGCGGACAGTTTCATGTTCCGTACCTTTCGTGGCCGTGGCCCTGCCGCTCGATGAGGTCGGCGGCGGTCCGCAGCCCGTCGCGGGCCCGGATGGTCGTGGAGGCTTCCGCCAACCTGTGCCGCAGGCGGGTGTCGCCGAGCAACTCCGCCAGGGCGCCGTGCAGTTGCGCGTCGGTGAAGCGGTACGGGTCGAGGCGGACGCCGTAGCCGAGTTCGGCGATCCGCTGTGCGTTGTCGTACTGGTCCCAGAACAGCGGGAGCACGATCATGGGCTTGCCGAAGTGGAGGCTCTCGGTGGTCGTGTTGTTGCCGCCATAGGTGATGACGAGGTCGACGAGCGGGAGGATCCGCGTCTGCGGCAGGAACTCCGCGCCCCACATGGTGGGAGGCAGCTCGATCTCGTCGTGCAGCGGCCCCTTGGAGACGATGTAGCGGTGCGGGGTGCGCGCCAGGGAGGCGATGATCCGGCGCATGAGGTCGACGTCGGCGGAGCCGAGGGAGCCCAGGCTGAAGTAGATGAGCGCGCTGCCCTCGGGCCGTTCGGCCGACTCCGGCGGCAGGGTGAACTCCTCGTCGGTCTCGCGGACCGAGGAGTCCAGCCGGTGCCAGGCAGGGCCCAGCGGGCGGGCTTCGACGTAGTCGGCGATCTCCGGGTAGACGTACAGGTTCAGCTCGCCGTCGTGGATGAACTCCAGGTCGGGCAGCGGCCTCGCGCCCTGGTCCACGACCCAGGCGTTGAACTCGGCCCAGACCTCGCGGTGCGTGCGGTCGTACTCGGCACGGAACTCGGCCCAGCCCGCGCGGTCAGCGCCCGGGCACCCGGAGAAGGGCGGGGGAACGTGTTCGCCCTTCATCTCCAGCGGGTTGCAGGAGACGATCCGCACGAAGGGCACGTCCGCCGTGGTCAGCGCGGGGAAGCAGACGACGTTGTCCTCGACGATCACGTCCGGCCGGACCCGGTCGACGATTCTCTTGAGCTGAGGTTCGCAGTACCGGGCGCCTGCGACCAGTTCCTCCCAGACCGGCCTGACCCACGTGCCCAGCTGTTCGATCGTGGGCTTTTGGAACTCGGGGGCGGTGTCCCGTACGAAGTCCTTCCAGAACTGACCCGCCTCCTGGGGGCTTTCGGGCGGCGGGGCCAGGTCGACCAGGTCCTCCTCGAAGCCGAGCGGGGCGAGCCTGCCCTTCCAGGACGCCTCCGCCGCGAACACCACGCGGTGGCCCCGTCGGCGCAGTACGTCGCCGATGCCGACGCAGTTGTTGGTCGGGCCGTACGCGCTCTCCGGCGCGAAGAGGATGGTCAGGGGTCCGCTCAAGGGGTGCCTCCCGTCGTCTCGATCAGTACCGCGCTCTCCGGGGCCCACGACAGCGCGACGCGGGCCCCGGAGGTCACCGTGGCCGGGCCCGGAACGGTCAGCAGGACCGGCCGCTCCAGACCGGGGACCGTGACCGCGATCCTTGAGGAGCCGCCGAAGTAACTGATGTCCAACACCGTGCCGTGCAGGGAAGCGTCCGCGTCCCCGGCGGCGAACCGGATGCTCTCCGGACGCACGCCGACCAGCCCCGCCGTGTCCCCGGCCGGGGCGGGCAGGAGACCGACACCGGGTACGTCGAGTCCGCCGGAGGGCAGCAGCCGTCCGGAGAAGACGTTGTTGGCGCCGACGAAGCCCGCGACGAACCGGCTCCGAGGGTGCCGGTAGAGCTCGACGGGGGTGTCGACCTGCTGGACGCGTCCCCGGTCCAGGACGGCGATCCGGTCGGCGAGCGACATGGCCTCCTCCTGGTCGTGGGTGACGACGAGGAAGGTGATGCCCACGTGGTGCTGGAGGCGCTTGAGCTCCAGCTGCATCTCGGCGCGGACCTGTTTGTCGAGCGCCGACAGCGGCTCGTCGAGCAGCAGCACCCGGGGGCGTTTGACGATGGCACGGGCGAGGGCGACCCGCTGACGCTGCCCGCCGGACAGCTGGTGCGGCCGTCTGCGGGCCTGCGCGGTCAGCCCGACGGTGGCGAGTACGGCCGCGACCCGTTCGCCGATCTCCGTCCGGGCGAGCCCTTCCCGGGCCAGCCCGTACGCGATGTTCTTCTCCACGTTCATGTGCGGGAACAGCGCGTACGACTGGAACATGAGGTTGACCGGCCGCCGGTGCGCGGGCACGCCCAGCAGGTCCTGGCCGTCCAGGGTGACCGTGCCGCTGTCCGGGGTCTCGAATCCGGCGAGGACGCGCAGCAGGGTCGTCTTCCCGCAGCCGCTCGGGCCGAGGAGGGCGAAGAACTCGCCCTCCTCGACCTCCAGGCTCACCCCGTCCAGGGCGGTGACCTCGCCGAACTTCCGGGTGACGGCATGGATACGGATCACAGCGCCTCCGTCAGCCGGCTGACGCGCTGGGCGGCGATCACCACGGTGAAGCTGACCGCGAGCAGCAGGGTGGCGAGCGCGTTGATCTCCGGGGTCACGCCGAACCTGATCATCGAGTAGACGACGATCGGCAGGGTGGGATCCTTCGGTCCCGCGGTGAAGAACGCGATGACGAACTCGTCGAGCGAGAGCGTGAACGTCAGCAGCGCGCCCGCCACGATGCCGGGGGCGAGGGTCGGCAGGGTGATGCGGAGGAACGTGGTGACCTCGCCCGCGCCGAGGTCGCGTGAGGCCTCCTCCAGGGAGGGGTCGACGTGGGCGATCCGGGTGCGCACGACGGCCGTGACGAAGGCGAGGCCGAAGATGGTGTGGGCGAGCAGCACCGAGTTCAGGCCGAGGGTGGCCGAGACGAGCGAGTAGAAGGCGAGCAGGCCGATCGCGAGCACGATGTCCGGCAGGACGGCGGGCAGCACCGACAGGGCGGGCAGCAGCCGCGACCGGCTCGCGTGGCGGGCGAGCCCCACGGCGAGCAGTGTGCCGAGGACGGTGGACAGGGCGGTCGCGCCCGCGGCCACGATCAGCGTGTTGGCCAGGCCCCGCAGGACCTCGTCGTCGCCGGCCAGCGTGCCGTACCAGGCGGTGCTGAACCCGGACCACTCGTAGGGGCTGTTCGAGCGGTTGAAGGACATCACCACGAGCACCACGACGGGCGTGTAGAGGAACGCGTACGTCAACCACAGCGGGAGGAGCGTCGCCCGGCGCATCAGCGGCCGCCCAGCCGGCGCCCGGCCCAGGCCTGCGCCATGAGCAGCAGGACCAGGAACGCTATGAGGGCGAGGGCGAGCACCGACCCGAACGGCCAGTCCCGCGCCGTGAGGAACTGGTCTCTGATCAGGTTGCCGACCATGACCGTGTGCCCGCCGCCCAGCAGTTCGGGGACGACGAAGTTGCCGAGGCTGGGCACGAAGACGAAGACGCAGCCGGTCAGCACGCCGGGCAGGGTGTGCGGGAGGGTCACGCTCCAGAACGTGCGGGCCGGGCGGGCGCCCAGATCGGCCGAGGCTTCGAGCAGCCGGGGGTCGACCCGCTCGATCGCCGAGTACAGCGGCAGCACCATCAGCGGGAGATAGGCGTAGAGCAGTCCGAGGACGACGGCGGGTTCCGTGTAGAGGAGTTTCAGCGGCCGGTCGATCACCCCGATGCCGGTGAGGGCCGAGTTGACCACACCGGGGCTGGACAGCAGCACGATCCAGGCGTAGGTACGGATCAGGAAGTTGGTCCAGAACGGGAGCACGACCAGGACCAGGGCGACCGTGCGCCATCTGCCGGGCAGCCGGCTGATCGCGTACGCGGTCGGGTAGCCGAGGAGAAGCGCGAGCAGCGTGGTGACGGCGGCGATGCGCAGCGAGCCGGTGAGGACGCCGGCGTAGAGGGGGTCGGTGATCCGCGCGAAGTTCTCGCCGGTACTTCCGTCCTCGTACGCGATCCCGCCGAAGCGGCCCCGCCGGAAGAACGTGTAGCCGATCAGCAGGGCGAGCGGCAGCAGGAGCAGGACGGCCAGGTAGGACAGGCCCGGGCCGAGCAGGACGACACGGGCTCGCAACGGTGGTCCTCCGGCCGTCTTCCCCAGGCGGGCCATCAGCCCGCGGTGACTTCCGTGACGATCCGGGTGTACGCCGTCGCGGCGTCCCCGAGGTCGACGACGGACTCACCCTTGAGCAGTTGCTCGGGGGGCATGGCGAGTGCGGGGTAGCTCTTCAGCAGGGCCGGGTCGAGTTCGTCCATGGCGGCGGCGTTGGGGACCTTGTAGAAGATGTTCGAGGCGACCCAGGAGTGCACCTTCGCGTCGAGGACGTAGTCGATGAAGGCGTGCGCCGCCTCTTTGTTCTTCGACGACTTGAGGATGACCATCGTGTCGGTCCAGAGGTCGCTGCCCTCCTTGGGGACGACGAAGCCGATCCTCTTGTCGTCGGTCGGACACCAGCCGTCCCAGGCTTCCGCCAGCACGGCCTCCCCGGACTTGAGCCGGTCGCCGAACGTGGTGTCGTCGTAGGCGAGGAGCCCGTCCTTCGCAGTGTGGAGCAACTCTTCGACCTGGGCGAGCTGTTGCTTATCGGTGGTGTTCACCGAGTAGCCGAGCGCCTTCTGCGCGGGGAGGAAGAGCCAGCGTTCGGTCTTCAGCATGGTGGCCTTGCCCTTGACCGCTGCGCGCGGCTTCAGCAGGTCGTTCCAGCTGTCGGGGGTGTAGCCGACGAGGTCCTTGCGGTAGCAGAGCCCGGTGGTGCCCCAGGTGTACGGGACGGAGTAGGCGTTGCCCTTGTCATGGGCGAGCCGGGCGGCGAGCGGGTCCAGGTTCTCGAGGTGCGGGACCAGATCGTGGTGGATGGGTTCGAGCAGCCCCTGCGCCGCGAGCGCCTGCGCGTACTGGCCCGATACGAACGCCACGTCGATGCCGCTGTCGGCGGAGGCGGTCAGTTTGGCGATGATCTCCTCGTTGGTGCTGTGCTTGGCGACGGTCATGGGCGTGCCGACGGCCGACTCGAATCGGGCGGGTAGGTCCTTCGGCATGTAGCCGTCCCAGTTCGAGACGGTGAGCCGCTGCTTGCTCAGATCCGCCTCGGGGTCGAGCGACGCGGAAGCGGCGGTGCCACTTCCGCCCGGCTGGCCGTCGCCGCCGCACGCGGGGAGAAGGAGCGCGAGGACGGCCGCCGTCGCCGCCACGGACACGTGCCTGAACCTCAGTGCGCCTAACACGCCACTCCCTTGCTGTCGAGATCAGCCGGCTGAGCGTGGGTCGCGCCCGGTTCGCCGAACGACTCACGGGCAAGCATCGATTTCCGGATTTTCGCATCATTGGCATGCACCGGGCAAGATGGCCTTTTCGCCCGGCCTCGCTCTCGCCCTATCCGACGGACGAGTCCGACACACTCCACGGCGTGGACAACAATCACCCCGGCCTCCGATGAGCATTCCTGGCCGAGATGACGAACCCTCCGCGCAGATTGGAACCTCACCGCGTGACCGATTCCCCGCAGGACCACCAACAGCCGCACCACGGCGGCAGCGACCAGCCCTCTCAGTGCCCCGTCCGGCCCGTACGGAGCGACTCATCAGGACACACGAGCTACGTCGTTGCCGGATACGCGGAAGCCAGACAGGCCCTCGCCGACCCACGCTTGTCGAAGAACACCGCTGCCTTCTTCGCGAACAGCGACTCCAAGCGCCGGCTGCACCCGGCCGTCTCGCAGAGCATGCTCGCCAGCGACCCTCCGCGGCACACCCGCCTTCGCAAGCTCGTGACCAAGGCGTTCACCACGGGCGCTGTCGCCGCGCTGCGTCCGTTCATCGAGCAGGTGACGGATGATCTCCTGGACGCGTGGCCCACGCGTGGCGAGGTCGAGGTCGTCGCCGACCTGGCCATGCCTCTTCCTGTCACCGTGATCTGCGAGCTTCTCGGAGTGCCCGAGGACAACCGGTCGGACGTCAAGCGCTGGTCCGCCGATCTGTTCGCGGCAGGCCGGCCCGGACGGATCGACGCCGCCTCGCACGCGATGGCCGAGTACATGGCGGGCCTCATCGCCGAAAAGCGAGAGCGCCCGGGCGACGCACTGCTGGACGACCTCATCCGGGTCCGCGACGGCGAGGACCGGCTCAGCGAGGAGGAGTTGGTGTCCCTCGCCGTCCTCCTCCTCGTCGCCGGACACGAAACCACCACCAACTTCATCGGCAGCGCGCTCCTCGCCCTCCTGCAGCAGCCCGCTGATCTGGAACGGTTGCGTCAGGAGCCAGACCTCGTACCGGGAGTACTGGACGAGCTGCTTCGCCACAGCTCCCCCGTCAGCACGGCCACGTTCCGGTACACCACGGAGGCCATCACCCTCGGCGGCGCCGAGATCCCCGCGCACGCTCCGGTACAGGTGGCCATCGGAGCCGCCAACCGCGATCCCGCCCGGTTCCCTGCGCCCGAGCAGCTCGACCTCGGGCGGGACGCCGCCGGACATCTCAGCTTCGGCCACGGCATCCACCGGTGTGTCGGGGCTCCGCTGGCCAGAGCCGAAGCGGAACTTGCCCTCCGAAAAGTGCTGACCCGCTTCCCGAACCTCCGGCTAGCGGTGCCCCCGGAAGAGCTGGTCTGGCGTCCGACGCGCCTGGTTCGCGGCCTGAAGGCCCTCCCCGTTCTTGTCTGAGACGTCACCCAGCACGCCGCAGCGCCTCACCCCAGCCCCCGCCCGATGGCGGTGACGATCCCATAGGCGTTCCTGCGCACCCGCAACATCACCAACGGCACTTTTCCTCCTGAACGGCAGCCTCACAGCGCACCCATCACGCTACATGAAAACGGCACCCATTTTCATGTACGATTGCGGGAACCCCACCGAGCAGGAGAGGACCCATTCGTCATGGCCGTGCCCAAGCGGAAGATGTCCCGGAGCAACACCCGCAACCGCCGCGCGCAGTGGAAGGCAACCGCGCCGGACCTGGTGACGATCACCATCGACGGCCGCGAACACCAGGTGCCACGACGGCTCGTCCCCGCTTACCGGCGCGGTCTGCTGCGTCCCGAGGGCTGAGCGCGCCATGGCCGATCAGCTTCCGGTGACGGTCTTGTCGGGTTTCCTGGGATCCGGCAAGACCACCCTCCTCAATCACCTCCTCAACAACCGCGACGGGCTGCGGGTCGCCGTCATCGTCAACGACATGAGCGAGGTGAACATCGACGCCGCACTCGTCCGCGATGGCGACGCGGCCCTTTCCCGCACCGAAGAACGCCTCGTCGAGATGACGAACGGCTGCATCTGCTGCACCCTGCGCGACGACCTGCTGGAGGAGGTGGACCGGCTCGCGAGAGAGGGACGGTTCGACTATCTCCTCATCGAGTCCAGCGGCATCTCCGAGCCCATG